>CAZUDD010000070.1:0-7380 GCA_964619665.1 uncultured Desulfurococcaceae archaeon
CATAGTTATTATCGTTGCATTATCTATTAGTATCTTTAAAGGCATCAAAGTCACCTCTTAATCCAGTTTATCACTGCTTGAATAAGCGATAAACCATACTTTGTCCTCAATTCATCCCATTCGTAGAGAATCCTTACAGCCTCACATGCTGTTTTTATTGCAGATTCTAGTCCTGCATCAACAACAAATTCATTTGTCTCTCGATTTGCTACAACTGCACATACGGAACCAGCTCTAGCTCCATATATTTGGGAAAGCGTAAATATTGTTGAAGCCTCCATCTCAAAATTAATAATGTTAAGGCTTCTTAGTAATGCAATTAGTCCCTGATTCCAAGGAGGTAGATAATCTTTAAACCCTGGTCTTTCTTGACCTACATAAAAGCTATCTGTTGAAGCTGTTAACCCTATGAAATACTTGAATCCCTGTAGCTCAGCAGCTATAGCTAAAGCTAGTAACACATCTAGACTACTAACTGCTGGATAGTATTCTGGTGCATAGGCTTTAGAAGTACCATCCATTCTAAGAGCAGCATATGAAATAATGATCGATCCTATGGGTATAGCCTTCGTAAGCGAAGCTGTTGTACCAACACGTATAAAAGTATCAGCTCCTACACGAAGCAACTCTTCGATGGCTATTGCTGTTGATGGCCCTCCAATACCCGTTGATGTAGCTGAAATAGGTACTCCACGATATCTACCAGTGTATGTCACATATTCTCTATGTGATGCAACTATACGTGCTTCATCCCAAAACCTAGCTATATATGCAACTCTAGCTGGATCACCGGGTAACAATACATATCTTGCAACATCACCAGGTTTCAGCCTTAAATGATATTGGATACCTCCTGCTAACACTGGTTTTTCAGCTGATATCTGGGACATGATTTTCGACCCGATTTAATGCCAAAAATTCTTTGAAGATCCAGCATATATATCCTTGAATCTCGGAGAAAGATATGAAGAGATATCTGATGTGTTGTTTAACTAATGAAAAAGTGTTGATAAGTACTATCGAGGATTATTTTAGGCTAAAACTGTATGAATACAACAACAATGCAAAGAAATTTGGTGTCTATCTTAAGCCATACCATATCGTCACGAAAAAGGATAAGACATCAAAAAGAATCTATGTATATCTAGGTCGCTATTGGTATAAGATAGAAAAGGGTGGAAATAGAATTAAATGGATATACATCGGGATGAAGAAACCTATTTCTGAACTCCCTGATCCTCCACTCAACCCCTTAACAATACTTGCTATTGAGAGAATTAATGGTGAGGTCTGTATAGTTCTTGATGACACAAAAAACCTTAATCAAGATATAGTCAATTCAGTAACTGATCTTCTCAAATACATTTTATCTAGGATTCCCAATTGTGTAGAGAACAGCTGTGGTGTAAATACATGATCTCAACAAAGATAATATTCATAGAGAGCATAGATGATTTAGAGAATGTTATTGGTATGAAGTTAAAGGATCTAATATCCATGATTGACAGAGACGATATATTGAAGAAGCAAATACGTGAATTCTTTGAAGCTCTTCTAAATGAAGACTATATTGAGAAATTGAGAGAAACCTTGAATAATGCGATACGTGGAACAGTACTAGATGTCATAACGTTGATATTAGTGTTGTTGGCTTCATGCTCTAAGTACTTAGCTAATATCATAGCAGTTCGTTTTTCTAAGCTCTTAACTTCGACCATGTATAGAGTAGACGATGAAACTCTATATAGGTTTTCTCAAGAACTTGGTATAGGCATCTCATACAATGCATACTGTTTTAAGAAAATCATAACGGCGTATACAGAATCATCACCATTAATACAGTGTTTAAGATTTCGAATACCATTATTTGAATACTTAGAAATAGCAAAGGATCTACTATCGGAACCCTCATGGAAGTTAACAAATCTGGTATTGGATGGAGGTTATGTGTATTTAGATCGAGATAAGGTTTTACGGTTAGTTGAAGAGAAGATAAAACATAGGCTACTCAATTCAATGACTAACCTATGTCTAGATCTAAGATCGAGATATAGTGAAGTTCTTGATGAAGTGACTAGACTTCAAAAAGAGCTCTTAGAGAAAACTCTTAATAGCGTTCGAGTACATATCGTAACTAAGAGTTCTAAGAAACTGTCCAGTGATGAGAGGAAAAGCCTAGTGTCCACAGACATCTCAACTCTTAATATAGAGAATATCAGGTCTGAAAGAGAACTACTTGAACTAGCTGAGAAGTGTTTTCCACCTTGCATTCGAGAATTACTTCATAGGCTTCTTGCTGGTGAAAATTTATCTCATCACCAAAGATTTGCTCTAGCAACCTTCCTGATAAACATAGGTGTAGACCTGGATCTAATACTTCAACTCTTTACACATTCGCCAGACTTCAGCGAAAAAATTGCCAGATATCAGATAGAACATTTAGCTGGATTGAGAGGTTCTAGAAAGAAGTATATCACTTATAACTGTGCTACGATGAGAGCCCTAGGCCTATGTATTAGTGAGTGTGGTGTTAAGAATCCCTTGGTGTATTTCTTGAAGAAAACTAGGGCTGGGATTTCGTAGAATAGAGCTACTATAGACTTTTGCTATATCTTTGCTGCTAGATAGTACTGTATTCTTCCACCAACACTCAGACTCAAATCGATTGTAAGTGGGGCTTCACTACCGAACTTGATATCTGCTACAGATCCCAGTCTAAGTATGTCAGATACTTTGGAGAGATATTCAGCATCAAATGCTATGTCTGCTTCTTTTTTCACGTTTATGTTTATTAACGTACCTGCTTCAGCTGAGAATCTATAATGACTTTTTCTAGTCTCATAGTCATACATGACTATGGCATCACCTTTAGATGTTACACCGATAGTATCGGTTAAATTCGATAGTTCAACTATGGCAGTACGTAATGGACTCACTAAAACTGATGCTTCTACATCATATTCAACAGAGATTTCGGGTACTTCTTCACTTAGTACCTCTATATTTCTGAACTTGTATCTACGTACGGTAGTTCCCTCAAGTATGATTTCGACAAATTCTTCGTTTGCTGCTATTACAACTCTATCACCCTTCTTAATATGCTTCAATGCTTTTACTAGATTACTAACAGAGAGACCTATTGATAGTTCTGTTTCAGCATTGAATTCCTGAAATGCTTCTGGTGGCATTTCAACAGTTAATAAAGCTATTTTTCCAGGATCAAGAGCTTTGAGGCTTAATCCCTGAGGCGTAACCCTAAAAGCTATTTCATCAACTAGCTCGGCTATAGATTTCAATATATACGTGAATTCTTTAGCGCTAGGATAGGCAAAGACTGCCTTAGGTTCTATTGTTAATTTTACACTCACACTAACACCCATATAGCATATCGCTATAAAAGACCATATATAAGTGATGTTTCAAAGTTTATATAGTGTGACTAAAAAATGATGAAGACCACTGGTCTGAGGCATTATGATGAGCCATACGAGTGCTGACACCATATCCTGACATACAGTTCTTAAAAAGTTTCAACAGGCTCTCGTAAAGTCAAGAATAGTTACGAAAGACTCACACAGTCTACTGTCAACACTATCCATACTTTCTTATATATTCTTCAATACAATGGCGTTTTGGGGGATTATTATGAAATGTCCATACTGTAATTCGCAGAACCTAGTATGGGATTACAATGCTGGTTACATTGTATGCAGTGAATGTGGAGCAGTACTAGAGCCCATATACTTTCCAGATTATCTAGGAATAGACAATAATCATAGTAGTAGACCTAGTGTTAGAGAAGCACTGTTCATAGCATCAAGAAATCGCTACACCAAGATGAAACTAAATAAGATGAGTAGGGAGGTAAGACTATATGAACAGTATAGCCGTAGAAAGAAGAAGAATCTCATTGTGAATATCGAAGCTATCATCAATGAAGAGAATCGGTATAGCGAGTCTAGAGACATTGAAGGAAACCTAGCATATTTAAAGAGACCAAGAATATACGTACATATAGTTGAGCCTAATCTCATTGAATATATAGAAAAGAATAGGGATTTAGTTAAATACCTAGAATTGATAGATCAAGACCCCGTATTATCATCTCGAACATTACGAGGTAAAGTAGCTCTTGCATTAATAGCTAGAAGTCTTATCGAAGGAAGAGAAATTCCGTTAGCTGAAATAGCTACAATAACAGGATTGTCTAAAGTACACGTTCGAAGACTAGTGAGATTACTAAAAGAAAGGTTTGAATTTCTACAACATAGGATCCAGATAGCTTAGCTGTTCAGCGATGTACAGAACTCTTTATTATAATTCTCGGTTCTATGTTATGAAGGGATACTTCATTGCTTATAGGCTTAATGAGCGATTCTCATGACAACCTTGTGTATGTGGATAAAGCTTTAAACTTGATGAGAACTAAAGGTATTGAGATCCTGATTCATCTCGGAGACATAGTTTCTCCTTTTACACTTAGAAAGATAGCTGAATTACCTGTAAAGACAATAGTTATTCTGGGTAATAATGATGGAGATAAAATTCTGCTTAAAGAGATAGCATTGAAAGCAGGTATTCTGTTAAAGGATCAAGTACATGAGATCACAATAGATGGTTTAAGCTTTCTATTACTTCATGGCTTTGGAACTAAAGAACAAACTCTAAAAATTGTTCGAGCATTAGCTCAATCTCAACAATATGATGTTATAGCTTATGGACATACTCATGAAGTTCATTTTGAAAGAATCGGAAGGACAACCATAGTTAATCCTGGTGAAGTATGCGGTTACTTGACTGGTAAGGCTAGTATCGCATTCTTTGACACTAAAGAAAAAAGAGTTGAGATTGTGAATATAATATAGTGTTGGATTTCACTATGGTTTTTCTAGTCCTAGTTCGCGTAGAAGCTCCTTGTATTCATCATGGAACCGCGTACTAAGGATGAGCTTCCTGGGATGATTTGCTCTAACTAGGTCGAGTCTACGAATTGCTGTTTGCTGAGGCATTCTCTTCAACTCTTCAGCATTAGATCTTGCATTAGCCGCAATAGACTTCAAAATCTCTACATATCTATCTATATCGAAAACTGGCTCTGTCTCTGTAAACTCTATCATTAGAGCTTCTTCGACTATCAATGGAAAGTATATCGTTGGCGCATGAACACCTTCATTTATAAGTGCTTTAGCAATGTCTTCAGCTGTAACACCATACTTATCCCTAAGATCTTTTGCGGATAGAACAAGTTCATGTTTTCTAGGAGTAGTGGTATCGTGTGTTAATGAGTAGCCTTCGATATTCCTTATCTTAGCTATAAAATAGTTAGAATTGAGAACACTAATAGTAGCGACATCTCTTAGACCTTGAGGTCCAAGCATTGCTATGTATATAAATGCTCTTATCAATGCAGGTATATTTCCGTAGTACGATCTGATCATGCCTATACATCTTCTACACGTATAATCCCAGTAGTATTTCGTACCATCGAATTCTAGGAGTGGTCTAGGTAAGTATTCTACAAGTTCACCTTTAGCACAAACAACTCCTGCGCCTGGCCCTCCTCCACCATGTGGTGAAGCAAAGGTTTTGTGAATATTTATATGCACTATATCGAAACCCATATCGCCTGGTCTAGCAATGCCTAATATACCATTCAGATTAGCACCATCATAGTATAGTAGACCTCCTACTCTATGGACTTCTCTAGCTATCTCTTCTATGTTCTTTTCGAAGATGCCAAGGGTATTGGGGTTTGTCAACATAATTCCTGCTGTTCTATCAGATAATACAGCTCGAAGAGCATCTAGATCTAGCGTTCCATCAGGTGCTGTAGGAATCTTAACAACCTTAAATCCTGCCATTGCAGCACTCGCAGGATTTGTTCCATGAGCGTTATCTGGAATCAGCATCTCAATTCTATTCTTTTCACCTCTATCCTCATGATATTTACGTATCATTAAAGCTCCAACAAGTTCTCCTGCAGCACCCGCAGGTGGCTGAAGACTACATCTATCCATACCTGTAATCTCTGCAAGCCATTTCTCGAGATAGTATAGAATTTCTAGAAGCCCTTGAATATACTCTTCGAATTCTTCTGGATGTATATCCTCAACGCATAGTACCCTGAGACCTTCATTACATATCTTTGGATTGTACTTCATAGTACATGATCCTAATGGTACTGTTCCAGTGTCTATTCCATAACTCATCTGTGCAAGTCTTGAGAAATGCCTGACTACAACAAGTTCGGATAGATTTGGTATTGCTATATGCTCTCTAATTAAGTCTTTGCCTATGTACTCATGTATTTCTGATTCTTTATCCAGGAACTCATCTCTAAATGGAATCTCTATATGTGAAGTGGAGAGCGATGGATATTCTGTTATTAGGGGTTCAAACCATTTAGCTTGACGCCACACCATGTCTATACACCCCCTACTAATGATTGAATTTCATCTCTGAGTACATCAACAAGCGTATCTATATCATTTCTTGAATGAACTTCAGTGAAACAGAGAACAGTGGTATTACTGTTCTCTGGATCGTATTTACCTATATCTTCACTACATAGAATACCCCTTCTTCTCATTCTGATACGAAGCTCACTGTACTTTATACCGTTGAATTTTAATGGTATCTTCATGAAGTATTTAGCTTTGCTGAATAGCGGTATCTGGACTACGTTTTTAGGAAGAACTTTACTGAGCTTTTCTAATGCATAGAGAGTTCTTGCTGCAATAGATCTAGCTAGCTTTTTGATTCCATCACCACCAAGCCATGAAGTATAGATAGCAGCTAGAATAGCCATCAACGCACTATTCGTAGTGATATTTGATGTAGCTCGTTCACGTCTAATATGCTGTTCCCTTGTTTGAAGTACTAGAGCAAAACCTCTATCCTGTTTATCGATAGTTATTGTCATACCAACAAGTCTTCCAGGAAGCTGTCTTATCAATTCAAGATCACGTCTTACACCTAGGATTCCAAGCGTTGATCCTCCATAGTATAGTCCTAGACCTAGAGGCTGACCTTCACCAACGACTATATCTGCACCGAGATCTCCAGGAGGTTTTAGAATTCCAAGACTTATTGGATTTGAGTAGACAATAACAAGGACATTCCTTTTATGGGCTTCCTCAATAAGCTCTCTAAGGTTAAGCTCAATAGAACCCAGGTACGTTGGGTTTTCAATGATGATAGCTGCTACATCCTCTAATACATTGCTATCCTGAATTATTGTTGTACCAAAGTCACTGGATAGAGGTATATAGTCTATCTTTACATCAATACCTCTTAACCATGTACTTAAAACTATTCTTTTTATAGGTGATACTCCTTTCGATACCAAAACTCTTTTTCTACCTTTTCTAACCCTCAAAG
>CAZUDD010000071.1:0-7259 GCA_964619665.1 uncultured Desulfurococcaceae archaeon
CGTGAATACATATACTCTATGTATAGATCTATAGGGCCATTCATAGTGGATAGTCACTATGCAGAGATAATCCCTAGCGATGTTCTAGAAATAATCTTTGTATTGAGGTTAAATCCATTGAAATTATTGAAGGTTCTAAGTGATAGGGGTTGGAGTTGTGCTAAAATAGCTGAGAATGTTGAAGCTGAACTTCTCTCTATATGTACTAGAAATGCTGTTGAGGAACATGGTGAGGAGAAGGTTGTGGAGATAGATGTTACGTCAATGAATCCTGAAGCTGTTGTTGATACTATGTTGCGTATACTCTTTGGTGAAGAACCAGTCGAACTAGGTCAGAGAATTGACTGGTTAAGAGATCTTAGTCCTCAAGAGCTTTCCACGGTTCTTGGATATATCGAGGTTTGTAGATAGTTTCTTCCAGATATCAACAGCATCTAGATCCATACCAACCACTTTCTCTTTAACTAGATCTATCTTTACTACAGCTGGTGCTTTAACCCATTCACCTAAGAGTATAGCTTCACCAACATTTAATCCTGGTAGCTCCTCAACGATGTCCTGTGTTATTGGTTCACAATGTCTAGCTATAAACATCTGATCTTCTGGATGTACTATCCTTAAAACAGCTAGATTTCCTATCTGACTCAGAATAGTTGGATCTAAACCTCTTGGTCTTTGAGAGACTATTACGAGACCTACACCAAACTTCCTACCTTCACGAGCAATACTCTGAGCACTATTCTTTGTTGCTGTAATACTATCACTAGGTATAAACACATGTGCTTCTTCTAAAACAGCTATTACTGGTGTTGGTAATCCCTTTTGGCCATTACTCCAAAGAGCTATTTTCCTCGATTCAAGAATTCTAGAAAGCCAGTGAGCTACAACAGCATCTGCTTGAGCTATATGAAGCTCACTTAGATCAACTACATTTATAGAACCTAGCTCTATACGGTCAATAACATCTGGTGTTGTATCGTCAAGAAGTTTTCTCAGAGCATTTTCTTGAATTACTATAGACTCCAATACTTTTTGTGCTGGAGTTCCACTAGATGCTACTTTGCTTTGTATACACCTCTTCAACTGTGAAAGAAAATCATCATTATTACTACCCTTAGTAACACCACTTCGAATCTTCTCTATACACTCCATCAACACCATTCTTTGTCTCGAAGCATTAGGTCTTATATTGAGTATTCTTGCGATTTCATCTAGATTCATAGCCAAAGGATTGATTTTAGGTGTAATTATGTTCATTTTTACATCACGTACATTCATAGATCTATACTCACCATGGTAGTCGAAGATTATGGTAGTACCTCCTATTCCAGCAATTCTCTTGCTCAGTAATGCAACGAGGTTGCTTTTACCCATACCAGTCATAGCTAGAATTGCTAGATGTCTCGAAACAATCTTATTCACGTTAACACGTACCTCGACATCAGGATTCCTTAGCAGAACTCCTATTCGTATCCAACCATCATCTTTTGAAGAGAAGACACGATTTAGAAAGGTCTGTGGTGCTTTCAAAACTTCTGTTCCAGGTGGTGGTGGTACAGGTGGTATAGAGAATTTTCCAGATTCATCGATATACCCTAGAATCTTTATGATACCCCTATGATAGAAAACTCTTTCACCAGAACGCACATATTTGATGAGTCTCTCAACATCTCTTGGATCTAGAATACTCTCGTTAATTACAGGGCTCCCTGTTACACTGCTTTGAACTAGTGCAAGAACATTGTATCCATAGTATTCTAGGTATAGGTATTCACCGAGCATTAATGGTCTAAACGAGATAACTGTTGCTTGATAAGGTCTAGACTCTCCAACAACATAACCAACAACTTCAGGTAGCTTTGATTGTACTCCATGTATAGTCATAGAGCTCTCCTCAAGGGTTCTCGTGAATACGGATCTTGAGCAACACCTAGTATACGAGCTAAAGCTTCTAGATCATGGTGAGAGATACGGGCTAAGCTATCAGCTCTCATAAGAGGATATGGATAGCCTTCAATAGTGAATGGCTCGATAATATTCATGAAGTGCTTAATCCTATCCTCAGCTTCTATCAGATCCTCAACTAGAATCTCTAGTCTATAAACTCGTGCATTAGGAGTAAACCTGACATAAGCTATAATTGGCTTAAGAGTAACCCCCGTTCTATCCTTAGAAATACTCTCTAGAAATCTAGCTATATACACTGTCAAACCATATCTAGCGTGGACTGCATAGAGTGGTGAGCTATACCCAGGCAATCCATCTGTATACCTCTCAAAGTAATACACATCTCCTTTAACCATGGACAGTATATCCTTTGAAGTACTGTTCTTCGATAGAAATACTATTTTTCTACTCAATGTAAATATCGTTGTCAATCTATCGAGAACTATGTTCTGTACAGAAATACCTTTTTCTTTCAGTAGTTCACTACCATCATTAAGTGCTTTGACTAAGCGATGTGATTTCGCTATCAATGAACCATCAACTAATACTAGGTCTGCTCTACTAGCAATTTTTTCAATAGCTTCAAACTCCATCAATATCGATAATAGCGATAGTTCACTCTCCAACATACTGCTACTACTGATATCTATGTCTATTAATCCATCGCATTCTTCACCAATATCTTCGCCTATGAGAACCCATACAGTACTAACAGCGTATAGCGCAAATCCTCTAAACTCTAGTATGTTATAACCGCTATCAACAGCTGCAATTCTTGTAAATCCCAGATACGGGTTGTGCTTAGCCCTATATACTCTCCAAAGAGACCTTATCCTTTTCTCTGCATCTGACAATAGTATCTCATCTATCTTAGATCTAAGATATCCAAAGCTATTCAATACTCGATCGAAGATCTTTGCTAGCAACTAGGTAAGACCTCTGAAAGTATTGTGTATTACTCGAGTATCACCAATAAATCCATTCGATATCCGCTTATTTAAAGAGAGTCAGTAGCGAAACTAAGCTTCTAAACCCCGAAACTTCTATCGAATAGATACTCAGAGGTAAACAAAGCTCTAACGCATACACATATTGGTTATGGGATAAACATGGCTAAAACTATATATCTTAGAAGACACATCATGGTCAAAGGACGGTTTGTCGACCTTATATTGAAGGGAAAGAAGACTACAACAATAAGATTGGGTAGAGTTGTACCTAGATATGACGAAATAATAATCCATGGTGGAGGTAGACCTATAGCTAAAGCAAAGATAAAGAATGTTATCGTTAAGAAGGTTCGTGAATTAACAGAAGAAGATGCTAGGAAAGATGGTTATGAATCTATCGAGGAATTGCTAAGAGATCTAGAGAACGTATATGGAAGACCTATATCAGGTGATGATATCGTTACAATAATAGAATTCGAGGTTATTCAAGTCTTTATGGATCTAAATCCAGAAGACGTATATCTAGGTCTAAATCCTGTTGATATTGCTAGAATTGCTAGAAGATATCTAAGGAGAGAATTGTCTGAAAAAGAGTTGAAGATAATTGATGCTGTGATAAAATTCAAGAGTATTAGAACTGCAGCCATAAAATTGTTTGGAACTCTAAACAAGAGATGGATAATAAGGAAAACTCTTAGAAAAGCTCTTAGAAGACTAGTAGAGAAAGGAATTCTCAAAGTGAGTGAGGATAAGCTGAAAAAGCTTTCAGCTCTTGCACCTTCAACAATTAAAACTTACGAAAGTACAAACGCTAATCAGAGGAAAAATGAGTTGCAAAGAGAGGATTTCAAGAATAGTAGAGATACTCAATAAGGAAAATTGTCGTTATTTTGTAACAGATGATATTGAGCTTATCGAATATCTTTCCTGTAGTGAAGAACCTATACATAATCTGTATCTATGTCAATATCCTGCGCTAATGGTACTAGATGTTGATTCACAGAATCTATACGTTTTAATGCCTATCAATGCTTTACCTTATAGACAAAGATCAATGCAATACTATTCATATTCACCAATATTTAGTAGTGATTTGAGGTATATCGTAGCTTATGATTCTTCATCACTACTTCTACAATATATCAGAGCTACTCTAAAGGACAGAGATAGAGTATGCATTGCCTCTTCATCAAGTACAGTCTATAGGGTATTGCTTCAGATACTGAATACCCACAATCTCATTATCGATATTACTGATACACTATTCAATGCAATATCTACACTCAATACTTTGGATATTGATATAGTGAAGTTCTTAGCTGAGAATGTAGTTAAAGATGTGCTCAGTAACGGATTAGAGAAAGTTTTTGAGAGGATATTTGCATCAAAGTACATAGATATGCGCAATAGTATGTTAAAAACATATGGAGAGAATTTGAGTTATAGAATTGTCTTTAGGTATAGGGGCATATCCATAGCCTTAGCTAGATCTACAGAGAGAATGTGCAAGGACATCTATGAAGATATCATTTCGAAATTCTTATCGTTATCCCATGGTATTGGTAGGAACCTAAAGCCCATTGAAAACATATCTTCGTTAACCCTTGATAGAGATCTAGAGATATGCTATCTTACTATACACAGTATAGGTGCTAAATACTCATTGAAAGTATTCAATTATTTGACTTCGATAAGTGATATTGTAAGTCCATACATGATGTATATAGAGATGGCCTTAAAATCTGGAAAAGATGGTCAATGCTATCTATACGGAGATACACTATTTGTAGATAGAGATTATGGTGTTAAACCTATTTTAGATATTGTTGATAGAACTTCATAGACTATCAATGATATGAATAGAGATACCAGTACAAGGTATAGCACAGTGATCAATGTTATCTTTATACTTCTAGTCTCTTGATAGACAACAGCTATAGTTGCTAAACAAGGTACATAGTACATCATGAAGAGGAGAACGGCTACACCTTGAGCTAGGTCTATGTGTAGAGCTTCAATTGCTTGTTCTTCACTAACACCACTAAGTTCAGCTATTGCAGTTATCAATCCCTCTTTGGCTATGAAACCGTTGATAAGTGCAAACCCTATTTTCCACGAGGTATTCACATCAAAACCGTATAGAGTACTGAGCATAGGTGCTAATACTCCTCCTAGTTTTGCCCCAAAACTCATAGATACATCCTCTACATATCCCTGAGGACCATAAGACAGCAAGAACCATACTATGATACTTAGTGTGAATATTATTAGACCTGCCTTCTTAAGGAAGTGCTTAGAGATATCCCAGGAATTCCACCATATAACTTTCAAATTTGGTTTATGTAACGGTGGTATTTCTAGGAGTAGCGGTGGTGCTTCACGAGATTTAAACAGTATTAGCCTTAGTATCTTCGATGATATTAAGTATAGAACAATACCTCCCAGATAGATAAAGAATACTGTTAGTCCCTGAACCACAGGGCTTCTAAAGAGTGTATATACAAAGTATAGAAGAACTATTAATCTTGCTTGACATGGAATAAATGAGACCGTCATGGCTATCTCTGTTTTCTCAGCATCATCTATAGCAGCTCTTGAAGCTAGAACTGCTGGTACATTACATCCCATAGCAATCATTAATGGGTATACAGCTCTACCCGAAAGACCAAATCTAGCAAAGAGGTCATGAAGCGCTGTTGCCATTCTAGGTCCAAGACCGGAGTCTTCAAGAGCCGACATGATTACGGCTATTATGAGTATCAATGGAAAGAATGATAGGACAGCACCAACACCAGCAACAATGCCATCAGCTAATAGAGATGCTAATACAGGGTTCACAGAATCAAGTGAAGCGTGTATCGCTGTAGCTAGAGAGTCAAAACCAGCAGAGATTAGTCCACTAAGACTATAGCTCTCAATGGCTTCAGCTATAGATGTAGCACCAACAGACTCAAATAGTATATTCAGTGGAAATCCTGTATTAACGACAAATGCAGCTAAGAACACTAGGAATAGCGTTGATATACTAGCGATAGGCCCCACTACTGGATGTGAGAAAGTCTTTTCGACTATCTCATGTAAGGATATCCTCTTCTTAATTTCCGGTGGTATTGGTGGTGGTATCTTGACCTTGACTACAGTTGAACTCACAATTGCACTAGCGTATCTAAATCTAGCATCTACAACATGATCTTCAGGATACTTACCCGTAATCTTCTTGACCTCTTCCCTTAGGCACTTCACAAAATCAACTAGATCTTGAGCTCCACGTTTAGCTAGATCCTCGTACAGCTCTTCGTCACCTTCGAGAAGCCTTATGGCTACCCATCTACTTGGATATGGAAGAACTATCGATTTTTCACGTAGTTTTTTCTCAATTTCACTAATGTATGTCTCGAGAATTCCATAGTCAATTACTAGAGGTTCCTTACGAATCCTCCTTCTCCCTTCAGCAACATCTATTATAGTATCAAGGAGCTCCCTAATACCCTCACCTGTCATTGCTGAAACGCCTATTACTGGTACACCAAGCATTGACTCAATGCGGTCTAGGTGAATGTGTACTCCATGTTTATGAGCTAGATCCCATTTAGTTAATGCTATTACTACGTTAGGAACCATTTCAAGGAGTTGAATGGCTAGATAGAGCGTTCTTTCGGGAGCTGTTGAGTCTACCAAAACCATGAATACATCTGCTCTACCCCTAACGATGTAGTTCCTGGCAATACGTTCTTCATCAGTAGCTGCTGAAAGACCATATATTCCAGGTAAATCAACAAAGCATATCGTTTTGTCTCTGTAGCTTGTTCTACCAATCTTTACTTCAACAGTTGTTCCAGGAAAATTACCTACTCTTGCAGTTCCCTTAGTAAGTGTATTGAATAGAGATGACTTACCCACATTAGGTTGACCAAGAACAGCTACAACTATATCACATTTCTCAAGCTCTTTCTCAAATGTTGCTAGCTTATTTCGCAATACCTAGGCACCTCTTACTCATGCATTACTTGTCAAGGAGCTTAAATATTAGTTCTCCTTATAACTAACGGAATGGTGATAACCCTAGTGTAATCAGCATCTAGTTAAAAAGGCTTTATCCACAGCATTGAATGGCCTCAACGAATTTGGTGTTAACGTAATGTCTTCACAGTGGGGTAACGTGATATCTTTAGCTGTCTTACCACCTAGGTCTAAGGCAAGGATAGTGGATATAGTTGCTGGATACGGAATGAAGATGAGGTTGCTCCAGATGGGCTTTACACCAGGAACAGAGGTTGAGGTAATTGATAATCGTGGTGGTCATGTTCTTGTGAGAGTTCGTGGTGTAATGGTGAGTCTCTCGAGAGGTATGGCGATGAAAAT
>CAZUDD010000072.1:0-7241 GCA_964619665.1 uncultured Desulfurococcaceae archaeon
ACCAAACGATATAAAGAAAGAACTTGAAGAAAGCAATATTGTAGTATACGACAATATAGGCTTTAATCCAAAGAATCTAGAACCTGTTGTAGATGATATTGAGAGATATGCTAGTTTTGAAGGAGCAGATAGAATAACTATAACGATATCTCTGGATATAGCTAGACTCTTAGATAGAGCTAGAGAGAAGATGAATACTCATAGCATAGAAGATACGTTGAGACATATATTGATGAAGGTACTAAATAGCGAGGTGTAAAATTGGGGAATATCAAGGCTATACTAATAGATCTTGATGGAACTGTATGGGATTATCCAGATATATCGAGTCTTTCGATACCCTATCAACTAATAGATAGTGATACTATATGTGATGGTAGGGGTATAGAGGTAAAACTTATTCCTGGAGTACGTAGGTTTTTGAAGAAGATCAAAGAACTTGGAATCGTGGTTGTTGCTGTAAGCTGGAATGACTATGTTAAAGCTTATGAAACATTAAGAGCTTTTAACATACTTCAATTCTTTGATGCTTTGTTCATAGAGCCTCACCCCCATAAAGAGCTATTGATAATGAAAGCACTTCACATACTTGGAATTGAGGATGAAGAAGCTTTATACATAGACGATAGGGATATACATCTCGAAGCAGTAAAGAGTATAGCTCCTAGAATAAAGTTCATTAAATTTGATCATAGAGAGATAAGCTATGATAGGCTAATAGATATAATGATATAATAGAGTAAAAACATCTACGTGCCACGCGATATAGCTAGTTCTAGAATCGATAGTAATGTCTTAGGGTGTGTCTAAGTCTCGTAATGATGTCGCGAGTATCAGATGAGTACCTCAATTCTTTCAAATCTATATCTACTTCATCGCTTAAGAATCCCTTAATGAAGCTCTGTAATCCTTTTCTAAGGCCAATACTATAACCACCTTCAAGAACAGCTAGTACACCTACAGTATTCAATTTTTTCAAAAGAATTCTAAGTCTATTTCCAAAGAATAGAAAGAATTTTTCTGTTAAATTAAGATTCGTTAATCCATCACCTTTGAATCCATCAAATCCTAGCGATACGCCTATGAATTTAGGCTTAACGATTTCGAGAATTGGTTCAACAAGTTCTAGCCAAGCATATATATAGTCATCATCTCCTGAAAATGCTTCAAATGGTATGTTTATTTTTGTTCCTTCAGCATCTCCTCCACCTAGATCCATCAACCATCCAGTTCCTGGATATATCCCATACTCATGGAAATCTATGTGTATAACTCTAGGTTCATACCAAAATATATCCTGTGTACCATTGCCATGATGAGCATCAACATCTATTACCACTATGGGATCAAGTCCTTCCTCTAGCGCTTTCATAGCAGCTCCTGCAATATTGTTGAATACGCAAAAACCTAGTGTAGGTGCTCCCAAGGCTCTACCCGATCTACCTGCATGATGACCAGGAGGTCTTACGAGAGCTAGTACAAGTGCTTTACCAAGTTCTTTAGTAAGGTGATACCCCTTTATAGCACCACCAAAAGCTAAAAGAGCAACTCTCCACGTATGTTCATTTACATACGTATCTAGATCTAGATATTCTTCGCCATACTCAACAGCTTTTTTCACATACTCAACATAGTCTTTATCATGAATCTTAAGAATATCATCTATCGATGCTTCAAAAGGTTTAACTATGAATTCTCTCTTCCATAAATTCATCTGTTTAATACTATCTATTGCTATCCAAAGCCTAGATGGATTTTCTGGATGAAATCCTCTACTTCTAGGTGGTGCATGTGCTTCGTATGAAGGGTCATATATAAATCTAATCTCCATTGAGAACCACTCACAGTAAAAGCTACACTACCTCTCCAAATTTATGTTTAGTAAGGTGGAGTCTATGAGTATAAGGTTACACTTGAATGAATCGCCTTTCCCGCCGAGTCCTAAAGCAATTGAGAAGCTTATCAGCTATGCATACTACCTAAATAGGTATTCTATCAATGAACTAGAACAGAAACTCTATGATAGGCTATCTGAATATGCTGATGTACCTAGAGAATACTTATCGATATTTCCGAGTTCATCTAGCATTATAGTGTGCGCTATAAAGTATGCAAAAACCAAGAATCTCAGGTTTATAACTACAAGACCAGGATTTCATGCAGTTATAGAGTTTGCTCGTAGTGAAGGCTTTAATGGTATAGAATTCTTTCCATTAAAACCAAGAACTTTTGATTTAGATCTAGATAGTTTTCTGGAGTTCATCGATAAAAATAGTGTTGTACTAATTGCGAATCCCAATAATCCTACATCGAATATACTACTTCAAAATGAAAACGACATAATTGAGATTGCTAAGAGAGTACATCTACTGATTATAGATGAAGCATATTTTGAATTTTCAGGTATAAGCTTTGCTAAATTAGCTCTACAGCATGATAATATTGTGATAATAAGGACATTCTCCAAGGCTTTCTGTCTAGCTGGTGCTAGAATAGGCTACGCTATAGCATCTAGGAAAGTATTGGATGCTCTAAACTCTTTTAGGATTGCTTATGATGTTCCTATACCGTCTATGGCGTTAGCTCTAGGAGCTCTTGAAGATCTAGACTACATGAAGCGTGTTATCGATACAATAAAGCATCTAAGAAATAAACTTATCAAAGAGATAAGATCTCTCGGTCTATACGTTATCGATAGTTCAACAAACTTTCTGTTAATAGAAATGCCTTTAGAAGGTGTAGAGGTAGCTAAAAAACTTAGATTGCGTGGAATTCTCGTTAGGGCATTTCCTGAATTCGAAGAATTGAGATATTTCATTAGAGTTAGTGTTGGTAGTGAAGATGAGAATAGGAAGTTTATTAATGCTTTGAAAGAAATTCTGAGTAGTGATGAGGTTACCGCGTCTGAGAAATGATGATTGCCGTGGCCTCTGATTAACCACTGAATTTCTTTATATATTCACTGAATTGAACAAGAGCTGCAGCTACCTTGGTAGCTCTTTCAGGTGTTTGATAGGCTGGTATACCCTTCTCCTCGAACTTCTTTATGAATTCTTCAGCTATGAAACCGCCAGTGACCACTGCTAATATTGGTATATCGAATTTCTTAGAGGCTTCAGCTACATAATCAACAACTTTACCTGTAATTGCAGGTGGATGTGGTGGTGCAATAACGATAGCTATATCAACTATACCTCTAGACAGCACCTTTTCTAACACAATACGATACCTCTCATCATCTGTATCTCCTGTAAGATCAATTGGATTAGATAGAACTACATGAGGTGGTACCTCACGTCTAAGTTCGTCTACGAGATCTTGTGGTAGTACAGGAACTTCTAGTCCAAGTCTATCGCAGTAATCAGTAGCTAATACTCCTTCTCCACCAGCATTAGTTACAATGAGTACTCTTCGACCTCTAGGTATCTTCACCATAGTGAATGCTTTAGCAGCATCAAACATTTCCTCCATAGTATCGACTTCAATAGCTCCAGATTGTTTGAATACTGCTCTATAGATTTCGTAGCCAGAAGCAAGTGCTGCTGTGTGGCTAGCTGCAGCTTTAAAACCTCTTTCAGTTCTACCACCTTTAAGCACTATAACAGGCTTTCCATTCTTAACAGCTTTTCTAATAGCTTCAACAAATCTTTGACCTCTATCTGGTTTCAAACCTTCAATATAGAGAAGTATAACCTTGGTATCACTATCTTCAGCTAGATACTCAATCAAATCCACATCATCTACATCCATTTTATTTCCATAACTTATAGCTTTAGCAAGTCCAAGACCTTTCATGGCCATCCAGTCAACCCACATCGATAAAAGAGCTCCACTTTGACTAACTATGGATATAGATCCTTGTGGAGGTCTTCTCAATTTTTCTTCAGGTAGAAAGAATGTATCTACACCTGATCTCGTATCGAGTATTCCGATACAGTTAGGACCAATAATACGAATACCATATTTTTGAGCTATCTCAGCAACTTTTTCCTGTCTTTTTTCTCCTTCAGGACCTATTTCAGCAAATCCTCCACTAATTATAATAACAGCTTTAATACCTCTCTCCCCCACCTCTTCCATTATCTGAGGTACTAGCTCAGCTCTCACAGCTATTACAGCTAGATCAACAGGATCAGGAACATTCTTAATACTTGGATAACATTTTAGACCAAGAATCTCATTGTATTTCGGGTTAACAGGATATACGTACCCTTTGAATCTCTTTTTTAACTGTTCAACAATTACATATCCAACAGAACCCTTTCTCTCACTAGCACCTATAACTGCTATACCACGAGGATTAAAGAAATTTTCTAAGCTCATCTAAGTCCCCTTTGATCATAGAGCATTAATAAGATAAAGAACTTTATGCACATATATGCTAATGTATCGTGATAGGTGAAGCTATGCCCGTAGGTAAACTTCATCCAGATCTTCTTACAAAATATGTATTTAAACGAATTGGTGTTGTAGATCCAAGAGTAGTTGTAGGTCCTGCTTATGGCGAAGATGCTGCTGTTATAGATATAGGTAAACAATACTTAGTAGTTCATACTGACCCTATAACAGCAGCTGAAGAACTTATTGGTTGGTTGGCAGTAAACGTTGCATGTAATGATGTTGCTGTTACTGGTGCAAAACCTCAATGGCTTTCAATAACAATTCTACTCCCAGAAAAAAGTAGTGAAGAAGTTCTCGATGTTATAACAAGTCAAATCGATAGAGCTGCAAAAGAGCTAGGTGTTATGGTGATAGGAGGTCATACAGAGTATACTCCAGGTATCGATAAACCAATAGTTATTGCTACAGCTATAGGATTAACACCTAGGAAAAGATTTGTAAAGACATCAAATGCAAAACCAGGAGACTACATACTGATGACTAAGACAGCAGGTCTTGAAGGAACTGCTATAATAGCAACAGATTTCGAAGATAAGTTACTAAGTCTAGGTTTATCAAGAGATCTCATAGAAAATGCTAAGAAGTTTTTCTATAGAATTAGTGTTGTCAAAGAAGCACTTCTACTATATGAAATTGAAGTCAATGCTATGCATGATCCAACCGAAGGAGGAATTCTAGGAGGTTTAGCTGAGATAGCATACTCATCCAATGTATTGATAGAGGTGTACGAAGAGAATATACCGATAGCTCCTGAAACTCTTGAGATATGTCGTGTTCTAAACCTAGATCCACTTAAACTAATCAGTAGTGGTGTTCTACTTGCCTCTATTCCACAAAAGAATGTTGATAAAGCATTAAGAATACTTAGAGATAATGGAATTGATGCGAAGGTAATCGGTAGAGTTAGAGAAGGTTGTGGAGTGTTACTACATCGTAAAGATGGAAGAGTTGAAAAGATACCTAAATTTGTAGAAGAAGAGATATATCGTTTATGGATATAATCGATTCTCGTTTAGCAGAACTGTTAATAGTCTGATTAACGTATAGATCTAGGATGTGTGGTGTTGTCTTTTGGATAAAATCCTTGGATTTGAATATGCCGTTACAACAATAATCATATCCATCTGTTATGCAGCTTCACTTCTACTACTTCTACTCTTACTAATAGGTGTCACTGGAAAACCAAGATTTGTACTGGGAGTTCTTGCAGCTGAAACATTCATGCTAGCTATAGTCTTAATACTCCTCAATGCCTGGATCGCCATTGCGGGATTATCTTTCGCAGCACTGCTAGTAGCTTTCATCGTTTTAGTACGTGAATATAGAAGAATTGCATCTAGAGCAGCTTAAATTAGTTAGTCAGTGGAGAGAAGATTCATCATTTCTTCAGAGCATCCCATTTTCATCACAGTACTTGCTTCCAATTTCTGAGTATAAATCTTAGCAGAGTTATGGGCTCAACATCTGTACCTAACTTACTGAAGACTCTATTTACATACTTCAACACCTTTATCCCAGCTCTACAAAAAGAAGGTATATTGAATTGTGGAGGTCCAATACCTTCATAGTTTAGAAATACCTCGAGTTGAAGATCTTCAACCATGAATGGGTATGATAAACACGAGAATGGTTTTACTTCATGAACAGTACATCTCCAATCAGCTTGTAGAGGGCATGGTCTAGGCAGGTAATAACCATTGTCTTTCTTTATCACGATACTCTTTATCTCTATACCTCGAGATCCAAGATCTTGAATATCGAAATCATACAAAGGTATGAGTTCACCGTATTTACAGCATATACCACCACACTCCATACATTCACGAGATAGATCAATGAGATTATTCATTACATATTGATAGATAAGTCCATAGCAAGTAGCTTTAATTAATGGAACATGTATATACTTTGATAGCTCTTCTAACACATCAAGAAGAACTTCTTGATCACCCTGAAGTGCTCTCTTAGTCTTGACTAAGAGAGCTGTATTCATTATTTCACGCTCAGATAGATGGCTCTAAATCATCACTCATATCGAAGGGCGCGTTCATCATCGCGAAAAAGCTCTTCTTTACCGCATAATAACTGCTTTCGAGTATTAAATGTCTCACTTCTTTGTTATGCAATAACATATATTCTGTGAATTTGACTGCAGATAGTTGAGGGTTTAGCTATGGAGTATTATCTGCGTAGAATAGTCCTTGAGATGTATAGACTTGGAATAATAAAGTTTGGTGAGTTTAAACTCTCTTGTGGTGCTGAAAGCCCTTTCTATATAGATCTAAGAATTGCTTATAGCTATCCGCATTTGATAAGGAGAATAGTTGAACTGATCATAAATACGTTCTCTATAAGGAGATTTGAAGGTATAGTGGGTATAGCTACCTCAGGTATAGCTTTAGCAGCATATATAGCGGCACTTACCGGTTTACCCTTAGGCTATGTTAGAAATGAAAAGAAAGAGCATGGAACTGAAAGCTATGTTGAAGGAGAACTTAGGAAGCGAAAAGTAGTTGTTGTAGATGATGTTGCTACTACAGGTAAAACTATTGTTAAAGCTATAGAGAAGCTTCGAGAATATGGTGCAAAACCTGTTATGGCTATAGTGGTCGTAGATAGAGAACAAGGAGCTTCAAGAAATATAGAGATGCTTGGCGTTAGCTATAGATACCTTTTGAACACATCGTATATCATGAGAATATTGAAAGAAGAAAACCTCATATCTGAATCACTATATCAAAAGATATTGACGCATATTGAATTATCAAAAACTACATCTACAACATTAGCGCGTTAGAATATCAATTTTATAAAAATATACAAAATTTTATAAAAATATA
>CAZUDD010000073.1:0-7141 GCA_964619665.1 uncultured Desulfurococcaceae archaeon
CTCTCCATAGACTATACCAAAGATATTTAGTAGGATTACGCCATACTCATCACAGTAAGCAACTGGTATTGCGTGGTATTCAAATGCTAATCTAGATAAATTCCATTCGTATACTTGTATGAAAACTACTTTTTCAAGATCTAGATAGAGTACACCACTAATGTGATAAATCGCGTGTTTGGGCTTGAATTCTGGTCCAAAAGGAGCATATCCAATGTAGTACGGATAGGTTATGTAGAGTACAAATCTATCTCTTCCAAGATCTACAAAATGAAGATTGTATAGATAGGAGTCATTACAGACTATTTCCTTAGTCAGAGATAAGCCTTCTAGAATTTTGGTATGTATTAACTCTTCATCTGAGATATTGCATATTACCTCATAGCTTTCTAGGTGAACATAGGTATGAGACATAACCATAGACTCAATACCATCAATTGTATAGGCAACAGCTCCAGCTCTATGCAGTGCTATGAGCCGACCTCTGTATGTGATAGTCTTCGTATTGTTCTCTACGTTAGGTGTTAAATCGAGGATAAATCCAAAGGCTCTCCTACGAGATTTCCACCAAAGGCTAAAAAGCATTTTTCGAGTCTTCGTAAGGCCTTTACCTAACTCCGAAATCTTCTTTTCATATACATCGAATCCTTTCATAGGTTTTGGTTTTTCTCCATAGAGATACCAGTAAATAGTTGTTATTGCAATCGATATCGTTAGAAGTATGAAGAATACAACAATAGCACGAAGACAAGAAGTCACAGAACCACCTTACTAATTACCTATATCTGTTCAAATATTTTATTTATGCAAATACCCTATGGACCTGGTACACCATTGAAAATGGATTGCTGATAGCTTTCTCCAGAGTACCTATATCGCCTGAAAAGATATGGATTAGAGTGCTTTTGAGTATATGTCTTTGAGTAGATCTTTATCTACATCGAATGGTGCTAGATTAACTAAGTATTTCAGTGATTCCATTGTTAGCTTTGCAACTTTATCGAAATCACCTTTCTTAAACCCATAGTCCTTTAATTTCTCATCAAAACCAACTTTCTTCTGAAACTCTATGAGTGCGTTTCTCGCTTTTTCAGCGTCTTCTGGTACTGGTCTTAGTGATGGATCTATGTGTTTTAGTAACCTATGCATAGTTTCTGGAACATGTTTGTATATGTGTTCAACTATGTATGGACCTATAATTGCTAGTCCAGCTCCATGAGCAAGCTCTGGTTTTAAACCACTTAGAGCATGTTCCATTGCGTGTATAAGGTGTGTTCTTCCATGGTCTATACCTATACCTGCAATCATAGATGCATAGAGAAGCCAGTATCTAGCCTCTATATTCTCTGGTTCTTTAACTGCTATGGGAAGCCATTTAGCAATGAGTTTTACTGCTTCTTCACCTAGAACCTCGGTGTATGGGGACGATGTTTTGCTTGTTGAAGACTCTATAGCATGGTATAGTGCGTCCAGAGATGTATATATCGTTTGATTCTTTGGTAGTGTCTTAAGGTACTTAGGATCATCAATACTTATAGATGGGTATACATAGTCACTAGCAATACTCAGTTTCTCGTTTGTTTCCTCGATAGTTGCAACAGCATATCTATCAATCTCTGTGCCTGTACCATGGGTAAGGTTTATAGCTGCTAAAGGTATAGAACCACAAACACTCTTTCTACCCTTTAAATAGTCCTCAGCTTTACCACCACACTCAACAAGAACACAAGCAATCTTAGCAGTATCTATAGCACTACCACCACCAATAGCGATAACAGCTTCAACACCAAATCTCCACATCTTCTCAGCAACAACATCTATTAGCTTCGTTGTTGGGTTGGGTACAACACCATCAAAATGCTCATACCTAACATTAAACCTATTGAGAATCTTCAAAACATCATCTAGAGCACCACTAACTCTAGCAGACTTCTTACCAGTAACAATGTATATCCTTGAGAAATCGGAGATCCACTTCTCCAAATTAGTAATTGAGTCAATACCGAAATACACAGTAGCACGACCACTCTTAACAACAAAACTCCTTAAACTACCCATTACGCAACCCCTCACCAAAACAAGAACTATATATTTAAACCTACATCAAACAAAACAGCCATGACGTTATTGAGCTACTTAGTCGTTAGGATGTTGTTTAGTAGAGTCTTGAACATAACATCCTTATTAGTAGTGAAATATGCGTTTGTATAGAGGGACAAGATGAATATAGAGTGCCTGTAACAGGAATCTCCTGTACAACGCTAATGGCATTGTGTAGAGGTATTGAAGTATATGAGTATGCAGATCTATATCTTTGATGTTGATGGTGTTCTTCTCGATGTTAATGAAAGACTTAGGATTGCTGAAGAGATGTCTAGGGGTAACAAGGAGTTGTTTTGGCAATACTTTTTCTCTGAAGACCTTCTTTCCCTTGATAAGCCTAGGAGGATAGGTATTGATTTGTTGTTGGATAGAGCAAAAAGAGGTTTGATAGCTATTGTAACAGGTAGACCAAAGAGATTGTATAGAGCTACAATTAAGCAACTTGAAGAAATTGGTATTCCAAGAAATATTGTTTGGCGTTTAGAGATGAGAGATAATAACGATAAGAGGAAGAGCTGGATTGTAAAAACCGAGAAGATACTGAATATTGTTTATGAGGGTTTCGAAGTTATTGAGATTCACGACGATGACGAAGAGTTTCTTAGATACATAAAGAAGAAGCTACCCAGAACAAGAGTGTTTCTGCACAGAGACAACAATGTGATAGAGCTATTCAAATCACTACCCATATAACCATACGATATCCACTATAGGGTTACCAACTTGTTGTAGAGCTTTCAAAGCATTGTAGAAGCATTGATTTCAACATACATTGAAGAAGTGTTTTGCGGTCTGACGAGCCCTCCGGATCATCACATGGTCAGGATGGGGGAATGTTCTTCATCCCATAGTCATAGTGTATAAGTAGATCTTTTATGCTTTACATAGCTTTAGTAAAAGCTTAACATAGATTAATATGCTCTAAACTTAGAGTTTTTCATGAGAACTCAAAGGATAGGATTAGCATTGATATCTCGTGGTGTATTTGGTGTTTTTCGTTGATTGAAATCCCGTTTATTGATAGAGTTAAAGAGGTTCGAGCATTAAAGGAGTTCTCTATGTATTTTCGAGGTCAACCACTGTATATCTATGGTCCAGAAGGTTGTGGTAAAACAAGATTATTGAGGGAGTTTGTTTGTAGTTTCAATAGTTTCTTTGGTGAGAAAGCTATTGCTATCTACATAGATGCTCTTGAAAGAAAATCTATTGAAAAAGCAATCTATGTATCTAGACCTATAGAGATTGTGAAGAAGATACTTAGAGAATATGTAGAGAAACTCAATGTTTTTGGTGTTGGTAGGGTTCTAATTGAGTTGATTGGTGATATACTTGAGAAGGCTATTACGAGGAAAAGATTAGAGGATAGCTATGTCTTGATTGCTATAGATGATGTTGTTAAAGCTATAGGTATTGAAGAAATTGAACGCTATATAAAATGGCTTTATGAGTTGCTATGGAAACTATATAGCGAGTATAAACCCAAAGCAATCAACTTCATAGTAACTACTTCAGAAGGTCAAAGTCTAGAAATTGTGTCTAAACATAGACATGCTGGTATTGCTCTTCTATGGAATCTCGATAGAGATTCCTTTGAAAAACTCTTCAAGGTATTAAATCCTCCACAACACATTGAGTTCAACAGTATATGGAGATTTCTTGGTGGTAATCCAGGTAAATTGATAGAGTTAGCTCTATACTATAGATGGAGTCTAGATAAGTGGTTTAGAGATTTAGTAGATAGGTTAAGACCTATAGTTATCGAGATAAAATCTAGGAATCTTATTGAAGAGCTCAAGCTTTTGATTGAAGATCCAGACAATGTTATTGATAGAGCTTCAACTAAGATGAATGAACTCCGTAGGTTTCTCATAGAATCAAATCTCTTTATGTATAAAGCATATTCTACAATAGATAGTAGTTACATACATAGAGATAGTGAACTTGGTATCGGAGAATACTATGCATGGCAAATACCAGCATATAGAATAGCCCTCGAAAACCTCATAACATAGGGAAACCACTATAAGAAACCTCCAAAACAGTTACTACCTACATATAAACTCTAATCAGGTTTATCACACTATGTAAACACTAAACATGTTTATTACTATACATGTTTTGGCTTTCAAGGAACTCGGGTTCTGAGACCATGGTTCTTCGAAATATAGATCAAAGTATTAGAGCTTATAGACGTGGTCTATCATCTCTTGCTATATTCCTAGTCATAGCTATTCTCATAAGTGGTATTGGTACTCCAACATATGTAGTCCTTAA
This sequence comes from uncultured Desulfurococcaceae archaeon, assembly GCA_964619665.1. Taxonomy (GTDB): domain Archaea; phylum Thermoproteota; class Thermoprotei_A; order Sulfolobales; family Ignisphaeraceae; genus CAZUDD01. The sequence continues at coordinate 4,378 of CAZUDD010000073.1, forward strand.
TCATATAATTGTAAGGGATAGTAGTGGTAGACATGTGTATAGCTATGGTCTCAACAACAGTATAGGGAATATAAGTATTGATGACATATACTATGAGTACCTCGATAAGATCATCAGTATCAACGGTACTCAAATACAGGGTGATCTCTACCGGATTTGGATTCTGGAAATAGATAGAATGAATATAACCATAAGTATCTCTAACAACACAACAAGTACCTTCTTTGCTATCGCTATAAGATACCTCGTATTTGAAGTGAATAAAGCTCAAAACACATCAGAGCTAATCATAGTCTCCTCTATTGTTAGTGGTAATCTAAATAGTTCAAGACATGAATATATGTCGATATTCCTCTACTACTCCAATACTACGATACCCATAAAGGAGTGGATTGGAGATCTAATCATTATCAACACAACATATGATCTACTAAGCCATTACGCTATAGTGATTACAGAGCTAGGCTACCTATCAAAGATATACGAAGAAAACGCATCTAGACTCGCATATGCATATAAAAGAATTGAGAATATATTACTAGATCTAGTAGATAAACTCATAGGCCTCGATAATAAGTATAAACTCAATCTAACATCTATAACCATAGATGGAAGCATCGCTTTAATTGCTGATCCCGACCTGATGATGCCAGCATTTGCAAGATTGATAGACGCTCCTGGAGCTGGCTGTATGAGTGATGAGGAAACTTGCAAGAGGCTAGCTGAAGAACAAAAAGATGAAACATACCAAGCTTATGCTGGTGTAATATATGGAGGCAGTTCTAAAGAACAAGACAAGGAACAAGATCAAGAAAGCAAAATAGGAGAGAAGAAGATAATAGAACTTCCATATGAAGTCAGAGTATTCCTAGCATCACTTATAATAGCATGTGTAGATATACTTTCTGCAGCAACACCGGGAATACTTACAAGTCTCATAATAACATTTGCAGTCATGCTACTGATAATGTTCATAATTGAAGCCTACGATGTATTAACAAGCATATTCGAAGCAAATGCACTTGAGGATAAATTGAGCATAGGTTCAATAACAGACGCAATAGCTCACTTCTTAAAAGCCATTAAGAAGATATTCGGTAGAATTGCAAGAGAAATCAATGAAAACTTGTTCGAAATCATCAGACATGAAAATATCAAAACCATTGAGAAGCTTATGAAGGTAATTAAATCAAAAATAAGCAATGTTCTGAAGGTCTTGGCTTCATCGTTTAAATCGCTTAAAAAATTCTGTGAGCTAATAAAACAGGCAATTAAATGGTTAACCAGAAAAGAAGCGTGGATCGGATCTTTAGAGAAGTTTAAAACAGTATTAAAGAACCTCGTGAAATGGAAGGTAACAGTATTCATCTTAGCACTGATAATAATCGATGCGATAACATACCTTGCAGAATACACAGGTTTGAAAGGTACAATAACCATAAACATATGGATCTTCACAATAAAGTTCAATGCCTGGAATACAATCAGATGGGCTATAAAGACGTTAGCAGCCATAATCCTAAGGTCTAAGTTCGCTCTTGAGTTGCTCAAGATATTATTCAGCGGTTTAGGACTCGTAACGCTAGGTTTTACCATTGTCACAACAACATTATTTGGCTTCATTGGATATGTAGCGTACAAGATAGTTACCTATGCAATTGAGCATAGTGATACAGCTATATATGATGTTGTAAGTTACGTATTCTCAGATATACTGCAGAATCCACAAGAAGTATTTATGACAATAGTAGAATCCATATTACCCATACCTGTAGACCTATAGTGATAGCTATGTCCATAAAACCTGAGAAGCCAGAAATCTTCGATCAACCACCTATACCCATGCCTCATCAACTCATTGGTGGAACATGTTTTTGTCTTTTAGTAGATCATGATGTGATAACTCTCGATATAGGTGTTTTACCAACAAGATACGGTTTATTTATTTCACCTAAACTCCTACATCGCTTAAAATGGAGGTATAGTGCAACAAAGACTTCTACGTATATCTATGTTCCTTGGGAAGGAGTTTTAGGTTGGGAATTAATAGACTATGATAAGCCAAGAAGAATAGTTCTCTACGGCGAGAGAATCTATCCAGAGAAACTAGATAGGAAGACTATAACATTGACTTCTAGACCTGCTTGGATTACTATTTTTGAGAATCCTTTTGATGTTCCTAGTAAATACTTTGATGAGATTCTGTATTATTTGAGAAGTTTTGCTCAAGACAAAGAGTTCAAAGGTCTTGAGAAATGGGGTTCATACCCAATAGTAAAGAGGTATTTAGAGAAAGCAGAGATAATAGGAACAGAAGAATATTCCACAAAAGAGATATTTCTAGACCTAAAGGACAAGCTCGCAACATTAGAAAATCCTGTATTGAGAATCTATGCTGCATTTGCATATGCTCTTCGCTCTTCTTACTACTATGAGAGAAAGATTAGAGATGTAACTGCTGGGGATATTGGTGGTAGTAAAGATACTTGGTTTGCACATGACCTTGAATTATGGTACTATGAAGAGATTTTGAGTAGTCTTGTTGAAAAAATAACTATCTATTATACCGATATTGGTGTAATCGCTGTTCCAGATGAACTTAAGTTTGAGTGGCCAAGAGACAGGATTTACTATCATAAAAAAGATCTTTCTGAAGAATGCAGAAAGAAGTTAGAGGAGTTATTAGAGAAGATTATCAGGATTATGGCACTATACGAGAAATGGAGTGAGAAGAAGATTAAGCGTGAAGTCAAGGGGGCTATAT
>CAZUDD010000074.1:0-7141 GCA_964619665.1 uncultured Desulfurococcaceae archaeon
CAATAAGTTTTCTAGCACCTTCAGAGAAACCAAATTCAGCAAAAGTCTCAGTATGCAGATGATCAGGGCCACGAGGATTGAGTGCGAATGCTAAGGCGTATGCTCTGGCGATCCTAGTCTCAACTCTTGAGTGTTCTAAGCCTCTACATACTAAAGCCCATTTACAGGTTTCTGGATGAACTTTTCTACACGCTTTTTCTAAACCTTCTGCCAATACATCCCCAAAACCTTCTCTCTTAGCGATCTTATCAATTAGTTTTAGAACTGCATCAACGTTACCCCAGATAGGTTCTGTCTTAAGTTCTTTCTTGAGTTTCTTGAGGTATCCCTTTTCATAAGATTCAAAAACCCATGCTATTACAGCTCCAAGAGATATAGTGTCAAGACCATATATATTCGCTAAATCATTGAATTTGAGAAGTGCATCAACATCAGTAATTTCTAGGTTTCCTCCTAATGCATTAGAAGTTTCGTATTCTGGTCCAACAGTATCGATGTATCCATACCTATCGGTTTTACTCTTTGAATGTCTATGACAGCTAACAATACATTGACCACAACCAACTCTACCAACTACATAGCCAGCTTCGACATAGTGTTCACCTGAATTTAGATATGCATGCTCCCAGTAAGACTTCCTGAAATTCTTTATTGGTAGTGTAGAGGTCTTGTCTAGACCCATAGTAGCACTTGCAGTACCGAAATGAGCTGTAGCTATCAAAGCTTCATCAGTTGTTATCCTGTGTACTACATGTAGTGCAAGTTCAAGAAATCTATCTGGATCTGCTACTTCAACATAGCTGCTACCTTTACCTATCACAACACCCTTAAGTTTCTTAGATCCAAAAACAGCACCTCCACCACCACGTGCAGCTACATTGTATATCGAGGCATTCAGTGTTGCATATTTAACGAGTTTTTCACCAGCAGGACCTATGAGTAGAGCATCTATATCAAAACCAAATCTATTCCTTAATTTCGCGAATGCTTCTCTAACATCTAATCCCCATAGATCTTTAGCTTTACGAATCTCTACATGATCATTCTCGATATAGACTATTGAAGGTTCTTCACATGAGCCTTTAATTGCTATAATGTCATATCCATTCATTTTTATCTTTAGACCTATATCACCTCCAACACTAGTCTTGAAGTATCTTCCAGTAGCAGGACTCTTGAAGGTAATTGTTGTTCTACCTGCAGAAGGCATTGGTGTTCCTGTAAGAGTTCCACTACCAATAAAAACAATGTTATCAGGACTTAGAGGGTCGGTATTGGGAGAAACTAGATCCCAGTAAAGCTTAGCTTGAATTCCTCTAGAACCCATCCATGTAGCTAGAGTTCTTAAATCGAATCTCTCAATCCATGTTTTTCCACTGCTAAGATCTATGAAGAGAATTCTTCCATGTACTGCATACAATCTACTTAACACCTCTTATCTCTTTGTATCTGGATATGTTTGCAGCTGCTATCTTCAATCTCTCTGGATCATTTCTAAGAGTCATCTCAACTATGCTAAGAGCTCTTGACCAACACACCTTGAGACACATTGGATCACCACCACATAGATCACATATTAAGGGATAGGGATAGAGTGATGGCTCAAAGAATACAGCATTGTAAGGACATACCTCAGCACATTTCATGCATTCAACTCCTTTACATTTATCAACTATCACTTTAGGCATACCTGTTTTCTCATCCATTACAAGGGCATTATTAGGACATGCATTTACACATGGTTTACCAGGGCAAGATACACAAACTAGTGGAATGAATATAGCCTTAGATTTGTCTTTGAATATCCTTATCCTAGCTAAATTTATTGAGCTTTTCTTGAAGTGTACAAAACTACATACTAACTCACATAAATGACAGCCAGTACAGCTACCTACAAGATATGTTAATTCCTTTCCAATGCCCTTCATGGTATCGAGGCATACTATCTTACCAAGACTAAAAACTCTTATTTTCAGAACCTAAATCAGCTATGGAATAACATTGTAAATACTGTTCAATATATATTGATCAAGATTTTAGCTTTCTGGTAACTATTAGCACTAAATAGTCTTTAACTCCATCAACAGCATTGAGTCTATCAAGAATTTTTGCTAATTGATCTTTATCTCTAAGTCTAAACTTCGCCATTATTTCATACCTACCTAGAACCTCCATCAACTCGTAGAGCTTGGGAAATCTCAGTATCTTTTTCTCAACAATTTCCATCTTATCCTTAGGCTCTATCGCTATAAGGATATACACTTCTATTGAGCTCATGGCTACGACCAGCTAAGCCTATTTAAAGGGATTCATAGTGCCATAGGATCTCAGTATTATCATAGTATTCGTCTTTATTACTCCTGGCATTTGCACCATATCTGTAGTTAAGAACTCCCTCAAGTCGTTGAGATCCTTAGCTATGAACTCTACCAATAAGTCAAAATCTCCTGTTACTTCATGAACTCTTAGAACTCGAGGATTCGTCAATAAATATTTTATAACATCTCTTCTACAACGTGGTTCTGCCTTGATACCTGTAAACGCTCTTATGCTATATCCAAGTTTTGAGAAGTCTATGTCGCTATAGAAGCCTAGTATGACTCCATATCTCATTAGTTTATCTAGTCTATTACGAACAGCTGTAATGCTTATTCCAGTTAAGGAAGATAATTCTGTCAGTGTTATTCTTGCATTTCTATACAGTGCCTTTAAAATCATTAAATCAATATTATCAATTCTTAAAGACCTCATTACATCCCTAAGAAAAGAGTATCTGTTGAAAAATTAAACCTTAATCATCACATCAACTATGCCTAGAAATGTTATTTTCATAAGCAGTAATTGAAAGTATTCTCCTTCTCATGTTAGAAACTATGAAAGAACTTTAACTAAGAGCATAGCGAAATGTTAACTTTTTAATAGTTAGCAAGTAGTTATCGAGGTATTCTTGCTAATACTATCTAGGTAGTTCTTAAACAATTAAGATATTTCTTGGTAATAACCTTTCTATTAATGATGTGTAATGCAGATCTATAGAGTACTTGAACTAGATTTAGATAGGCAGAAAAGTGAGATTATCAACGTAGAGAATGTTTATGGAGCTGTTGATCTAGCAATAAAGCTTCATCTCGAAGTATATGAAACATATCAGTATGATCCTCTAGACCCTCATAACGTTGTTATCTTTGCGAAAGGTCCCTTTGCTAAATACTCTATGTATGGAATGCATAGACTAGTTCTAGGGTTTAGATCTCCAATATCTAGAGGCTTTCATATCTCCACAGCTGGTGGAGCTGCATATCATTTGAACTCTATCGATGTTGATGCTATAGCTGTTAAGGGTAAAACGAAGAAACCGTGTATTGCTATAATTCAAAAGATTGATCATGGTATTAGGGTTGAGTTTGAATCACTTAGTCAAAAACAGTTGTTCAAGATATATCTTGATGGATATGAAGGTCTATTTGGAGTACGATCATTAACTAAGTACATTATCAACGAGATTATACCTAAGTATGCTAAGGATAGTGAATACATAGGTTTGATATGTGTTGGAATAGCATCTTTCAAAACAATTCAGGGAGCTGTCTACATACCGTTCATAGATTGGAGCTCAAAAACCATAGTTATGGAGGATTGGGCTGCTAGAGGTGGAGGAGGGTCTGTACTTGCACAAGCACATAATGTTGCGTCACTTGTATTCATAGGTTCAAAGCCTATCAAAACTGAAGACTATGATTATGTAGATGGTACCATATCTAGAACAATTTCAAGACCATATATAGAAGCACTGTATAGTGCAACTAAGAAGTATAGTTATGATTTGAGTATTAGAACTGGTGGTACTTTCGGTAGTAACTATACTATCTATAGAGACAGCATTCCAATGTTGAATTGGTCATCTGTTTTAATGGACAAAGATAGTAGATCTAAACTCTTTAACTTAGTTGAAGAGTACTTTGTAACTCCATTTAATAGAGAAATAGCATCGAATCCCTTTAAATGGAGTACTTGTATTGAGTACTGTCCTGTTAGATGTAAAAAGATGTTTGATAGTCAACACATAGATTACGAACCTATGAATGCCTGTGGACCAATGATAGGAGTAATAGATTTCTACAAAGCTTTAGAGGTACTAAGAGTAGTAGATGAATTTGGCTTTGATGCTATAGAGATAGGGAATGTACTTGGATGGATCTATGAAACCCTAGCTAAAGGTCTTCTTAAACCAAAAGAACTAGGACTGGAAGAAAACGATATACCCTGCACAGATATGAAGTGCCTTGAAACCTCAATTACTAAGAATGTTGAGATTGCAAAGAAACTTCTACGTAATCTCATAGACCATAAAACAGAGATACTTAAGATACTAGCTTTAAAGGGATTGAGAAGTACATTGAAGTACCTAGATAAAGAATACAATGATAGGATTAAAGAGATAGGTCTTAGATTCGAAGATATAGCAGTATATGCTGCATATGGAGACGAAGGGTATATGACACCAAACTTCTATTGGAGTCCAGGTGTTCTAGCTCCGATACCTATACTCGGTCGTTATTGGACATACTATACACCATCTTTTGAAGATCCAGAGAAATTCGCTGTTCTGGTGTTTGAACGTGCTATCAATGAGTTATTGATAGATAATGCAGGTTTATGTAGATTCCATAGAGGATATCTAGAGAAGTATCTAAAAGACCTATATCGAGAATTCCTTGGAATAGAGCTTGATATACGAAGATACGCCATTGATTGCTATAAAAGAATTCTCGAGTATCAGAAAAAGGCTAAAGCCTTACCTGTATTCTGGGAAAGCAAAAGAGTCCTTGAACTGATTGCGCGTGGTGCATGTGAATTCGGTTCCAAGGAATGGTGTGATATGCTTAGTAAAGATCTCATTGAGAGTGCAAGAGATTGGTGGAAAAGATTTTTAGATAAGTTCTATGGTTTATTGGGTGAGACTCTATGAAGATAAAGGTATTGGGAATATCTGCTAGTATTAGACAAGGAAACAGTGAATATCTATTGACTAAAGCTCTTGAGGCAGCTAAAAGTGTAGCTCCTGATATAATAGAGACTGAGATGGTGAGTTTTAGAGGACGTAGAATAAATCCATGTATTCATTGCCTAGCGTGTCTAGTACATAAGAAGTGTATTATTAGAGATGACTTTGAGTATTTCATGAATAAATGGCTAGAAGCAGATGCTATAATCTATTCTGTTCCAACATTCCATCTAGGAATACCAGCTCACTTCAAAGCCTTTATCGATAGATTAGGTCAAACACTCTTTGCTATGCATGGAGATAGACCACCAAAATTCCTTAAAGTCATAGGAATTATATCTCAAGGAACTGATTTAGGTGGAGGTGAAGAACTTACAATACTACAGCTTATAGCTCACGCAATCGTCATGGGATGTATCGTCACGTCTGGTGATCCTCCAAGTTCTTATCTAGGTGCGTATGGATGGACTAAAAGATCTCCTTTAGTAGATGCATTTGCTAGAATGATTGAGGAAGGAGATTTTGATGCTAAGACTACATTAGAAGCTGTTGAATCTCTAGGAAGAAGAGTTGCGATATTAGCTATGATTATTAAGCATGGAGTTAAACAATTGAAGGAGTTTCTTCAGAGAGATGGAGCTTATAGATGGTATCTAGAAAAGCTAGGAAGAGATGAAAAAGGCTAGGTGTTGCCATGAATAGAATTGAAGGTGTTATAGTTGCTGTACTAACACCTTTCAAGGATGACGAGATAGACTATAGATGTTTTGAAAAACATCTTGAATATCTGCAGAAGAATAACGTGAATGGATTCTTTATAGCAGGTACAACAGGTCTAGGTCCAGCTCTCACCGTTAAGGAGAAAATAAAGCTTATAGAGCTAGCTTTAAACGTCATCAGAGGTAAACCCATTATTGTACACATAACCGATATTGCATGGCCTCAACTCATAGAACTTATTGAGTATTGCAATAGAGTTGAAGTAGATGCTATAGCGGTAACTACACCATACTTTTACACAGGTATAGATGAAAAAGCTCTACTTCAATACTTCAGAAAAGTCTGTAAATATAGTAAGAAAGGTGTATTCCTCTATAATCAACCTAGGTATACAGGATTAAGTATATCGGTGAAGCTAGTTAAGGAGTTGATTAGGGATGTAGATAACGTAATTGGAATCAAAGATAGTAGTGCTAACCTATCTCAACTCTATGAATATATATCAGAACTAGGTGATAGACTAACAATACTAGTTGGTACTGATGCTCATTTCTATCCGGCTTTGAGACTAGGTGCTAAAGGGATAGTATCAGCTTTAGCAAATATCTTTCCCAAGATATTTGTAGAACTCTATAGAGCCTATATCGAGGGAAGACATGATAAAGCACAACAGTATCAGATGTTGATAAACAGAGTTAGATCTATAGTGAAGAAATTCAGTCAATTATCAGCTTACTACGAGCTTGGTAAGATGTTAAACCTATGTGTTGGAGCACCCAGAACACCATTGAGAGAACTAGATGAGACCGAAAAGCAATTACTTAGGGAACTATTCAGTGAGTTATCTAAGGAATTCCCTGTGCTCAAGACTTCTAAGAAATAGCTCAAGATCACTCCATGTAGGTAAAGCCTCGATATCACCTCTAACAGTAACAACTAGTGCTGCAGCTACGGAACCAAGCTTTAAACAGTATTCAATACTGTATCCTCGATAATATGCTGCAAGAAATGCTGCGTTAAGAGCATCACCAGCACCAATAACATCCTCAATTATTGGTACTTGAACTGCCTTCTCCTTATATATACCTTTTCTTGTAACAGCTATTACACCTTGGATCCCCATTTTAACGATAACAATCTCAATATCTTTTTCAAGAAATCTTTTTGAAGCATCAATCAAAGGCATATTCGGTATCAAAACCATGAGGTCTTTATCGTTTGTAAATAGTAATCTAGGTTTATACTTATGGATAACCTTTAAGAGAAAGTCTCTTACAGCTTCAGCTGATTTCCATAACTTCATCCTTATATTTGTATCGAGTATTATCTCAATATCGTGCTTTCTAGCTATATCTAAGAATCGAAGGAAAGCTCTTCTACATGAATCACTAAGAGCTGGTGTTATACCCGTAACAT
>CAZUDD010000075.1:0-7070 GCA_964619665.1 uncultured Desulfurococcaceae archaeon
CTATTCATTGAATACAAAATTATTTAATCAGAAGTACCCTATTGATTGACATAACCTGTGGACTCGAATCCTAGCCTATATGAAATCAAGGGGTGAATCTCTACGCTATAGCTGTGGTAATGTGTTAACATGTTTCGAGAATAGGGTATTACTAACCCCTTTGTTTCCTGTGGAAATGGCCCCGGCCCGCCATAGCCCGCTTTCAGTACTACTCCGGCATTTGGCTTAGCGGCCAACCCGAGCCTCCTACGGTCTATCATCGGCTCTACTTGGCCTTACTCCGCGGGGGACGGCCGTTTCACCGCCCCCGCTAACATCGTCAGCGGGTTATCTGATCCCCGGTTACCCGGGGATCCTCACCGCCTCATCCTCATCTGTTAGCGGACGTGTCGTTTCTGTGCCGTTGCCCGGGGTCTTACCCCGGCCCCTTGCGGGGCCCCGCTACCGTACGGAGAGCGGAGCTTCCTCAGGGTAGCTAAACCCCCGTAGCCGGAGGCGGACCGGGGCCATTATGCTGTGTTTTTGAAGAGATAATAAAGATTGTTGATAAGCACTATGTGAGGATGTGTGCTAGTATGACTATCAATGAGGTTAGAAGTGTTATCATGAGGATTAAGTATGGATGAAGTTTTATCTGTTCTTCAACTTCCTCATAGAATCTTATTAGACCTATGTAGCTCGATATTGTTGGTGCTCTTCGTCTTCTAGTTCTAGAAGACATGGTATCACCTACGGACGCATATCATCACTATCCTCTGATAAATATGTGCTCTAATAAACTGATCAGAAGAGAGTGATGAATTGGTGTTAAATTTTGAAGATTTCTGAAGCACAGGAGCTCATGAAAAAGGCCTATTTAGAAAGAGATAGACGTAGAGGGCTCTATGCAACTTTTACATGGCTTGTTGAAGAGATTGGTGAGCTAGCAAACGCTATGTTGAACAACGATACAAAGTCTATGGAAGAAGAGTTTGCCGATGTTCTTGCATGGCTATTATCTCTAGCAAATCTTGTAGGTATAGATGTAGAGCGTGCATTTATCAAGAAATATGTTGAGAAAGGGCCACCTCCATGAATTTTCATAGCTCTGACCATACTTTCTGTAGTATGGATCTAAACGAGGTAAAGCTCTATATTGAGAAGTATAGGGATAGAATCGATGAAGCGCTAAGGAGTAGAAGATTTATTGAACTATGTACTCATAGCGGTAACGAGCATGAGATATGTGTTTATGTTTTTCGAGGTACTAAACGTGATCACTTGTTGATAAGGTGTGATTACTGTTCCTGCCACGATTATCTACTTAATGTCGTTAGTAGAAAAAAGAAACAACTTTGTTATCATCTCTTAGGTCTAGAGATAGCAATATCGAAAGGATTAATAGTTAAAGTGACTGTAACTAGGGACGTTATGTACGAAATTTTAAAAGAAATTCTATTATGTGATTTCTCTCCAACACTAAGGAGAGTTATGTAACGAAGCCTGTATTCTAAACCTCTCAAACACCTTAAGCTTAAATCTGATTTAGTTACAGTGCATTTCAAGGAATTTAGGTGATATATGTGAAGTTTCGAGGTCGAGTCTACAGGTATCTACTAGACAACATTGAGAAGGGTTGTCCTATGCACTTTTCGTTAATAGATCCTGAAAAAGTTGTAGATAGAGATGATAATGAGCTACGAAGTGTTATCTCGAAACTTGTCGAAGCAGGTACTTCAGCTATCCTGGTAGGGGGTAGTACTGGTGTTTCTGAATACGATGTTGATAGAGTTGTAAAGATTATTGAGGAATTCAATGTTCCATCAATACTCTTTCCTGGTAATGTCTCTGGTATATCTAAGTATGCAGATGCAATACTGTTTATGTCTCTACTGAATTCTGAAGATCCATACTTCATCATTGGAGCACAGGTATGTGCAGCACCCATCATAAAGAGGTATGGTTTAGAGGTTTTACCAACAGCATACATCATCATTGGTTATGGTGGTGCTGCTGGTCATATAGGTCATGCAAGACCCATACCATATGAAAAACCGGAGTTAGTTGCAGCTTATGCATTAGCCGCAAAGTACCTAGGTATGAAGATAGTATACCTCGAAGCAGGTTCAGGTGCTCCACGTTCTGTACCAGATGAAGCTGTTGTATACACAAGAAAAGCTATTGGAAATGATATGCTCATAATGGTTGGTGGTGGAATTAGAGATCCTGAAACAGCATTGAGATTAATAGAATGTGGTGCAAACGTAATCGTTACTGGAACTATACTTGAATCAGATCTTGAAAAAGGAATTGATATTATACGAAGTATAAAGGATATATGTTGCAAAGCGAATCCTATGTGATGATCTCAATCCTACCATCACTAAAAGCTACGGCTATAACATCGATTAGCGTTGGCGTAAAAATTCCTGTAACAACTACTCCAGGAAGCAACTTAATCTCTCGATCTAGATCTTCCGGTTTATCTATGGGACCTGTATAGATATCCACAACTATATTTCCATTATCTGTTACTATAGGTCCATACTTTCCTGTACCAGTTCTAACAACATATCTCAATCCTTTTTGTCTCAGATACTTAGTCAATGCGAATAGACTATATGGAACAACTTCAACAGGTACAGGTTTCTTTGTACCTATTCTATCACTAAGTTTCCTCTCGTCGACTATCAATATTCTCTTTTTCGATACAAATGCCAATGTTTTTTCACGTAATAATGCAGCTCCACCACCTTTAATAGCATATCTCCTTGGATCAACCTCATCAGCACTATCAATGTATAGATCTAGTCTTTCTCTACACAATCCCGTTTCTATATTTAGTGATGGATCGTAGTCTAAGAGTTTTAACGAAGTATCTATACTCGATGTGATTATAGTGGATTTCTTGAGTAGTTCAGGTCTATTCTTCATAACCAACTCTATGAATGTTGTAATAGTTGTCCCAGTACCTAGACCAAGTATACAACCATCCCTACACTCGCTATCGAGGATATCGATAGCCCATTGAGCAACAAAAACCTTTGTATTATCTCTATTCATCGGTATTCACCATATAGACAAATCTCAATGGCTATACCTAAATAGCCTTATAAGCACAGATCTAGCACTGACTACATGGACAAAGTGGGCCGGTAGCTCAGCCTGGAAGAGCGCTCGGTTTGCACCCGAGAGGTCCCGGGTTCAAATCCCGGCCGGTCCACCACCACAAAACTTTCACTTCTCAGTGTGTTGATATAGTCATACCGATATTATGTGTTAGCGGTTCTAAGATATGACGAGAGATCGTGATAGAAAAAGCGATCCATTGCTGAAGCACCATGACTGTAATGCGGATCCTATAGCTGTACTAGAAGATAACCCATATGAAGACATAGTTCCCATAATAACTACATAGTAAGGAAAGACTATGACATCTTTTTCTTGATGTCTTTCAACAGTGTAGTTCAGTATATATGGCTAAATATCTAGTTACCGTTATCAGAGCTAGACACTCCATAATACTCCTCTCTCTACATCAAGGTATGTATCATGTCTAGAGCTCATCAAAAACAGGTAGTTAAATCAGTTAAGAAGATCTATGATGAAGTTCATGGATACATAGATATAACAGAAGTTGAATTGAAGATAATCGATACACCAACATTTCAAAGACTTAGATTCATTAAGCAATTGGCACTAGCTTGGTATGTATATCCAGGAGCAACTCATACGAGATTTAGTCATAGTTTAGGAACGCTACATCTTATGGGACTTATAGCAGCACAACTCTTCAACGAAGGCTATATACACTATAAAGAGGATGTACAGCTACTTAGACTAGCAGCACTTCTTCACGATATTGGTCATACACCTTTCAGTCATGCTATTGAGCCTATATATCGCGATAAACTAGGTATTACTCATGAAGATATAACTGCGTACATAATTCAAAAAGATGCTTATATACCTGAACTACTTGAAAACTATGGATTTAGACCTTGGGAAATAGTTGATATTCTCCATGGAAGACACAGAGAAAAACTCTATAATCAGTTAATATCAAGTGATCTCGATGTCGATAGACTTGATTATCTATTAAGAGACTCTCTACATACAGGTGTTAGGTATGGTACCATAGATATCCATCGTATCATCGAGACAATAACTGTTGATGGTGAAGGAAGATTAGCATTCCTAGATAAAGGTCTTGATGCTGTGGAGAGCTTCTACATATCTCGAGTCAACATGTATAAAGCTGTATACTATCACAAAACCATTGTCAGCTTTGAATTAATGCTTAGAAAAATCTATGAGAGATTAGCTTCTGAGCAAGTTCCTGAAATAATTGACTTTGTATCTGAACAAGGTATTAGGAAAGTCATTGAAGAGGGACGAGTATATACATGGAATGATCATTGGTTAATCGGATTAATGACTAGATATGCAAGTTCCAAAGAAATCTCAGAAAAATCACGTAGATTGATAATGGACTTCTTCTCTAGAATTGGATATAAAGTTCGTGAAGATAGATCCAGATATGCAAATACTGAACTTGATAGAGAGAAAGATCCTGATATAATTAAGCTACAGGAAATAGCAAATAGAATTAGATCTTGTCAAGGCATAGATGAAGAAGATGTTGTAGTGTTTATCGATGATATAAAGATTCTAGAAAACGATTTAGATAAAGTACCTCGAGTTATAGTTAAGGGGGGTCTTTCAATACCAATTAAAGAATTCAAGGAGAGTATAGTTAGTAGACTTCCATTGAGATATCATGTGAAGAGACTCTATGTATCGCGAAATGTAAGGGTTTAACTATGTTTATACTGATAGGTATTGGACTATCCATTGACAGTATATCGCTTGCAGCTCTTAAAACCCTATGTCTATGTGATGTACTTGTATATGATTCTTATACTAATACGTACTTTCCATCAATAGATAAAGTAGCTGAAATTATCGGAAAAGTACTAGGCATTCCTGTAATCAAAGCTTGTAGAAGAGATTTAGAGGAAAAGTCTAGAGATCTCATAGCTAAGGCAGAGAACAGCAATGTGTGCTTGATTGTATCTGGAGATCCTCTCATAGCAACAACACATATATCCATATTGAATGAAGCGAGTAGACGTGGTATCGAGATAGTTTTTGTTCCAGGAATCTCCATACATAGTGTTGCAGTATCTCTATCTGGACTACAGGTATATAGGTTTGGTAAAGTAGTTACTCTTGTCTTACCAAAGAATGGTATTCTATATGAGTATCCACTACAGGTCATTGAAGAGAATAGATCTAGAAATCTCCATACATTGTTATTACTTGAAATAGATATTGAGAAAGGCATATACATGACTCCTTGTGATGCTGCCAAACTCATTGTTGAAACTCAAAGAAGACTAGGTAAAGAGATAATTGATCTAGATGATAAAATCATAGTACTTCAAGCAATTGGTAGTAGCTATAGCAGAATACACGTAACTACTCTGAGAGAATTACTATCCGATAAATGTTTAGATATCTATCGATATCCTCCGTATACTATGATCATACCATCAAGAAAACTTCATCCAGAAGAAGAAGAAGCTTTATCAACAATACAAAGAATAAAGCTATCAGTCAAAGATAGCTTGATATCCGTAGTACCCCGTATACTAGAAGCACTATGTAGAGCTTAGTCCACGAATCATTACAACTTTATTACAGCTTTTATCTCTAGGCCAGTAAAGGATATTCATGGGCCGCCGTAGCTCAGCCGGTAGAGCGCCGCCCTGGTAAGGCGGAGGTCCCGGGTTCAAATCCCGGCGGCGGCTCCAATAACCGATACAAAGCACCTCAATGCTTAAGTGCCTCACAGCTCCATGTACTTCTTCACTCAGGTATAATCCCTAACAATTGCTAACCTTCAAGTCTTGTCATAGTTTTATAGCGATTACGCTCAGGCTAAGTGCCCATTCATAGGTTCAAGGGGGTCTATGGCATAATGGCATACTAAGTTTTGGTGTTCTAATACATCAAATTTTTATTCTTCTCATGATATCTATAGCCATTGGTGTTATTCTATGGGTTGTCACTATATAGAGGCTGTATATCCCTATATCTGGAGTATATGGGTTAAAGCTCCAATACTTAAAAATTCTGACCTCTTGATAGTTTCAGCATGTCTACCATTTGTAAATAGGGAGTTATTCGATAGAATTGCAAAGAATAAAGTGGTGTTGATGGCTTGTCCTGAAAGAGAGAATCCTACTCACTATGGTAAGATTGCTAGTATCATTAGAAGCTCTAAGCCTAGGAGTATAACTGTTGTGACTATTGATGGTAGTCCTCATTGCTTTACTCTTCATGCAAGTGTAAATGAAGCTGAGTATATTCTTGGGCATAGAATAGAGAAGAAACACTATGTTGTTGTTGATGGGAAGGAACTTAGAGAGATTTCTGCAGATGCTATTAGAGTTGCTCGATATCTTCATCTTGTTGATACGCTTATAAAAAGTAATCCCGGAATTTTAGAGGAACTGAAGAAGCATAGTCTTGAGTATCGATCATATCTAGGTGAAGTTATTGATGAGATGTCTTGATGAGTTCTATGGCTCTATCTAGAAGTTCGTCAATTGTAGGTTCTTTTCTTTGTCTTAACCACTTTTCAAGTAGTAGGAATACACAGTACTGACCACACATAGTACAAGAACTTATAGATGATTTACCGAACTGTGTATAGATTTTTCGTGCTTGTTTTTCATCTATAGTAAGCTTGAACATTTCTTCCCATTGAAGATTAGCTCTATACATACTCATCTCAATATCTTTCCTTATAGCTCGAGTACCAAGCTTAACTATATCCCCAGCATGTGCTGCTATTTTAGCTGCTATCAACCCCTCCTTAACTTGTTCAGGATTTGGTAAGCTTAGATGTTCTGCTGGTGTTAGATAGCATATGAGATCTGCACCAGAAGCTGCTGCTATTGCAGCACCTATAGCCGCTGCTATATGGTCATAACCTGCTGCAATATCAGTTACAAGAGGACCAAGTACATAGTATGGAGCTCCTTTAGTAAGAGCTTTCATTAACTGTACATCTAGTACTACTC
>CAZUDD010000076.1:0-7060 GCA_964619665.1 uncultured Desulfurococcaceae archaeon
AATTAAGTCTTAGAAGGGATCTTTATCACAGGCAACAGTTAACGATGATGTTGCATTGTAATATATCGTTAAGAATGCTAGGTATTGTTCCAAACGAAACACTGGGGTATCTTGCTTAGTGGGTTCAGTGTGGGTTCTACAGGAACTCAAGGGGTTCAATAACTTCGAAACATCTACGAATTTTCTTGATATCTTTACATGGTCTAAGATACATTGTCAAAGGCTTCATTAAAGGTTTGAATGCTGATTTCGATGGAAGAATTAATGACTTTGATACAATCCGAATATTACCAGATATACGTTCATATGTAATAATTGAAGTCCTATATCCACAGCCTACACATCTAAATCCTTTTCCTCGACCAATTTTGATTAGTCTATTCCCGCACCTGGGGCATACGAATCTACTGTCAATCTTTGTAGTGATGAATATAGGTATCAAGCCCTCTACATTGACTACAGGCTTATTTATAGAACCCCAATACTTGACAACACCCCATAACTCAATATAGTCCCCTCGAGTAAACATCTGGATCTTTGAAGTAAGACCAGACTTCTTGTGTACTACAGCATCTATACACGAAGTTGAATCGCATATCTTTACTATGATAGTTCCGCCACGAACTATCTTTGGCTCTTCAACAAGAACTCCTTGAATCCTAACACATCTATATGGTTTAGCATCTTTTATGAATTGATACCCATAATTTACATGATCATTTGTACCTTGGTTAGATAGAAACAAACACCATCCAGTAATACCTTCAAGTACCCTTATCTCTTTCAAAGCATTCAACAGTACATCAGGATTCAGACCCCTGATACCGTAGAGAACAGGATCAGGTCCATGTGGTGTTATCAATATTTTCCCTTCTTCATCGATATTTAGAAACGTTTCATTACTATAACTTTTATCGAATTGAACTACACTTTCCCTATCCACTAATCGATTTTTGTATCCATATCTTTTCCTCGATCTATATACTATCAACTCATACGATATACTCCTTCTCGTTGTAGACCATGATATTGCAGCTAGAGCACCTATAATACCTCTTCGTCGATAGCTGTTCACATAGATGACTCTATTCCTAAGGAATCTACTCAAGATTTTTTCAAGAAAATCTATTGTCACAACATCAGATACAGCTTTTTGATAGAATAGACTTAGTTCTTTAGGTAAATCACCTAAAACTATTATTAGACCACCGTTATCTGATGAGAATGTCTCTTCATATCTTTGAGTTGATTCTTCAACTATTCTCAGTATTTTATTTAGGACCTTGATTCTAGATCTAATCCTTATAGCTACAGCTCCATTACCTCTAGTTTTCCAGGGTATAGCAGGGTTCAATCTTACTAAATTTGGACATTCTATCAGTTCTACATCTTTGTATAGTTCTTTAAACAATAGAAATAGTATGTATGTTGCTAAATGTGTTGTACAACCACCATTAAAAGAGTCATAATTATCTAGACCTATGTGTATTAATACCTCTTCATTCTCATCAATACTTGCCATGGCTTATCGCTATTTTCTTCTAGTCTCAACAATAATCATTGTGAGTGTTGAGCGTACTTTGGGCAATTTTCTAATTCTTGACGTTATGATATCCTTTAGTTTTTCCTGAGTTTCTGCCTCAATCTTCACAATTATATCGTATAAACCATAGACCATATATGCCTCTCTAACACCTTCAATATTCACAATCTGTTGGAGTACCTCTTCTTCAGCACCTAGATCTGTATTTATTAGTACTATAGCCTGGGGCATACTATCAACCTCTTTCGCTTCAAGCCTTCTTCATAGTAAAGGAGTGAGTATAAAAATGTTGTTTGGGTTCCATACTTTGGCTGAAAATGTGAGAATATACATCTTGACCTATGGTGATGACGATCCAGATAAGTGTACTGCGGAAAAACTACTAAGATTTGGCTTAGGTATTAGATTATCGAGATTTTCACAAATACCTAGAAAAGCAATAGTGTTAAACCCATATGGTATAACCTATCTCAAACATAGCGATAGAGATGCAATTCTAAGGTATGGTATTGTAGTAATAGACGTTTCATGGCGTCAAGGAATTCATAGACTCAAGAAGGTTAAGTACGGTGTTCAGAGAGTCTTGCCAATACTCATAGCTGCAAATCCCATCAACTACGGTAAGCCATTCAAACTAAGTTCAGCTGAAGCACTTGCAGCAGCACTATACATCACGGGTTTCCGAGAAAAAGCGCTAGAAATTCTGAGGATCTTCAAATGGGGTAAAAACTTCATTGAGTTGAATAAGGATCTTCTGGATGCATACTCGAGAGCTAGCTCTGACCATGAAATAGACAGAATCCAAAGAGAATTCTTTTCTCTTGATGAAGCCGTATCCAATAAACCACTAATTGAGATCTTACATAAAATCATTGAGGAATCCTAAACAGTTCTTCAGATACTATATGAAGCTTAAATTGCTCCGAATCTTCACTAGGATTGGGCCCGTCGTCTAGCCCGGTAGGACGCCGCCCTCACGAGGCGGAGGTCCGGGGTTCAAATCCCCGCGGGCCCACCAAAATCATGATGGGTTCTACCATGGTATCGAACCTATGGTGTTCTGAAAAAGTATTATCTATCGCTATCGCTAGTTTCCTAAAATCTTTAGGCTACTATCTGATTCTCAGTGGAGATCCAAGAGAAATCCTGTTAACATATTCAAAATCAACCCTTGTAAAAGCGGGTGTTCGTTTACCTCAACAGTATATTCAGGGTAAAGGAGTTGTAGGTATAACTGCTTATGATGATAGAGATTTCGTATTGGGAATCGTATCTTCATTAACTCTCATAAGGGTGCTGAGCTATTCATCTGAGCTACTATCTCCTTACCTTGAGATACTGTTTGGACCTCCTGAAAAAGCCGTTAAAACATATGAAGATATTAGAACATCTACGTATGGAGTTCATATAAAGACAATTGATGTAGCTAAACTATACAAATCTATACTCACACTCACAGTTCTTGGGAGAACAAAGAGAATTCTTACAGAGAGAAATAGCTTAGTGATAATGATAGTACTACCACATGTAATTTGCTCTAAAGAACATGAGAAAACTTTTAGGTTATGTCTAGAAACTCTAGAGTACCTTAGGAATGTTCATAATTTTAGAGTTAAAACACATCTCGAAATTCTATGGTTTAAACCTAGATCCTATACTGGAAGTACTGTTGAAGACTTTGAGCTATGTGTTGTCAGAACAAGTGATGAGTACAGATCTTCAACAACTATAAGGAAAGACGTTGGTGAGCCAATAGTACTAGATTTTGTTCGGACGATGGGGTATGGCTATGGAAGCTGTAGAAACTGTAAATATGCCACTATATGTTTTAGCTCTTGAGTATAGCGTCAGAGTCGATGATGATCAACGCAGGCCTAGATGATTTAAAGATGACTTAACCCCTTTGGCTGAGGCTTAGCCCTCGACTACTCTCTTCAAATTGGTCTCATAGGGTGGATAAATAATTCCTTTCTCAGTCACTATAGCTGTTACTAGATCAGGTGGTGTAATATCGAATGCAGGATTCAAAACCTCTACATCTTCTAGAGTTATGAGTACCCTCCCTAGAACTTTCCTAACTTCATCTGGATCTCTCTCTTCAATAATTACCTGTGCTATAGGTGTACGAAGATCTATTGTTGATGTTGGTGCAGCTACGTAGAATGGTATATTATGTCTTTTTGCCGTCAATGCTATCATGTACGTTCCAATCTTATTTATTACATGCCCCGTCGATAGGATTCTATCAGCACCAACTATTACCTTTGTAACGAGACCTTTACTCATTACATAGCCTACCATGTTATCTGTGATTAATATAACTGGAATTCCTTCTTTTTTCAATTCCCATACAGTCAATCTAGCACCTTGTAGAACAGGTCTTGTTTCTGTAGCTATCACCTTGATCTTCTTACCCTGATACCAAGCAACTCTAATGATAGCTAATGCTGTTCCAAAAGCTGATGTAGCTAAGGCACCTGCATTGCAATGAGTTAGCACAGTATCTCCATCTTCAATAAGTTTAGCTCCATACTCGCCTATGGCTATATTTGTATTGATGTCTTCAACATAGATTTTCAAGGCTTCTTCGATAATAGCTCTACATAGGGTATCTGAGTCATTGTATTCTTTCTCTAAAACCTTCGCCATTCTCTCTAAGGCCCAGAATAGATTGTATGCTGTAGGTCTTGTTTGGCGAAGTCTCTCAATAGCTTTTATGAGTTTTATTTTAAGTTCATTCAATGGTAGTGAACGATATTTGTATGCTGTTGCAGCTATAGCAAGTGCTGCTGCTACACCAATTGCTGGTGCTCCTCTGATTTCCATATCCTCGATAGCTTTCGCTATTCTTTCATAATCGTCGCTTTCGATGTATATCTCTTCAAATGGTAGTTTAGATGTATCGATCCAACGAACTTTACCATCAATCCATTCTAAGGTCTTTATCTTTATAGGGTACTTGAATTTTAGTTCCATACTAATCACCAAACTCTTTTCGGAGTTATGTTCTACGTAACATACCTTAATAAGGTATTAGTTCTTGATAACACAATAGTGACATAACGTAGTTACGCCGAGTGGTATGAGAAAGTGTCCTCAAGAATAAAATTAAAAGCTAAGATTGAAAATAGTAGAATAGTTGTTGAGGAATGTAGACTAAAGAGAGAAGAGTGTGATGAGCTTATCAAAAGACCTCACCCTGTATATATAGCGTACTACCTGTACATTGGCTGTGCAGAAGTATATGATGATAAGGGAACTAAGCTTACTCTCAGTGAACTCTTTGAAAAATTCTCTAGCGAGAAAAATCTATGGATAGTCTTCTCGGTGTATTCCGATCTAAGAAGGCGTGGTAAAAAACCTGAGATAGGATTAGACATAAACGAGCTATGTTTAGATGAATGCAAAACACGAATATACGTATTTGAAGAGAACACATTAGTCAAAGTTGAGACACTAAATGAACTCATAGATAAGAATATTCGTCAAAATTCGCGTGTTATCATAGCTATTGTTGATATGTATGGGGATGTGACATACTATGAACTAAATAGGATTGTATTCCAACGTGTAGTAAGAGAGCGTGATGTAGTGTGAGCTACAAAATTCAGTTAGATCCTTTGAGAGGTACTCACGATTATACACCACCTGAAAGTGAAGTACTTGAGTGGATCATAGACAATTTCAAAAAAGTTGTTGAAAGTTATGGATATAGAAACATTAGGACACCTATCATAGAGCGATTTGAGCTCTTTGCATTAAAATCTGGTGAAGAAATTCGGCGCTCTATGTATGTATTTAAGGATAAGGCAGGACGTGAAATAGCTCTAAGACCTGAAGTTACTCCAAGTATAGTCCGTGTATATCTGAGACAATTACAAGCACTACCAAAGCCTATTAGACTCTACTACATTGGGCCCGTCTTCCGATATGATGAACCTCAGTATGCTAGATATAGAGAGTTTACTCAGGCAGGTGTCGAAATTCTAGGGGGTTCAGATCTATACTACGATGTTGAACTCGTGATGATTTTAGAAGATTTCTTTGATAGTATTGGTCTAAGTAAAAGAGTATACAAGATTAACGATATAGAGATACCCAAAGTTATAGCCAGGCTTGGTGGTCTAAGCGCTGAAGAGATAGATGTGTTCCTCCATTATATGGATAAGAAGATGTTTGAGAAGGTTAGAGAGATGTTGAGTAACCGTGGTAGAACAGCAATTGAGGTTCTAAACAAAGTTATTGAATGCAGAAATATACTAGGAGTTAGCGAACTTATCACGTGTAGTAATGAATTGATAGAGCTCATAAAGACTTCCACAGAAAGTAACGCCGCAGAAATAGCGAATTATCTTGAAAAACGTTTAGAGAGACTAAGTAGATTCCTTGAATTGTTGAAAAGTATTAATGTAGGCAGCTTCTATGTTGATCTATCTTTTGCTCGTGGCATAGCCTACTATAACGGTATAATATTCGAAGTTGAGGTGCCAGATTTTCCTGTTAGTATTGCTGGTGGTGGTAGATACGATAATCTTACGACAGTCTATGGAGGTCAAGAGCTAGCTTCAACGGGTTTTGCTATTGGTGTTGAGAGAGTCATGTTAGCTCTTAGAAAATACTCGGCTATACCTATACCTGAAAAACCTAGAGTATTAGTATTAACAAACACCTTAAATACAAGAATTGTTGAGTTGTGTAAGTCCATGAGAAGATGTGCAGTAGTCCAGCTAGAACTCATAGATCTATCCAAGCTAGGTAGAATGCTCTCTTATGCAGATAGAGCATCGTTTAGATATGTCGTAATAATAGGTCCTAAAGAAATAACAAAGGGTATTGTCCAGTTAAGAGATTTAAAGTATTGGAAACAAGAAGAAGTACCTATGGACGAAGTTCCAAATAGAGTTTGTGTCACCACAACATAATTATGTTTAGTGTTATTGTCTTTTAATGAAGTTGTTATATCGTATTTATCTCAATGTATGGGGAACTACGTTGAGTAATAATCCAGATCTCTATACCGAGAAATTAAGAAGTATAGAAGACATAGCCATAAAGGATAGCGTCAATATATGTGATCTCCTAGAACTTTATAGTAAAGCACATGGCTTTATGGCTTCACACCTTGTCGAAGCATATAGAATAATAGTCGACATGGTTAGAGAATGTGATTTGAGGATACTTACATTTACAGCAAACATAGTAGCTACAGGTTATCGAGGTCTTCTTGCACAGATACTAAAATCTAAAAAGATAGATATTGTGATAACTACATGTGGCGCTATAGACCATGACTTGGCTAGGAGTTTTGGAGGTCAGTACCTAAGAGGAAGTTTTGATGTCGATGATCGTGAACTGCATAGACATGGAATACATAGACTAGGCAACGTCTTTATTCCTATGGAGAGCTATGGGCCACTCATAGAGAAGGTAACGTTTAGGATCCTAGACAGGATTCTGAAAGAGACTCAAAGAAAGGTATGGAGTGTCTATGAGTTACTGAAGGCCATGGGTAGATAC
>CAZUDD010000077.1:0-6985 GCA_964619665.1 uncultured Desulfurococcaceae archaeon
TTGGAACGCTTCTTCATCCCGTTTAGAGTTAGTACAGCTATACAAGTTTAAGAGCTCATAACTTTTTACTCAACTATCAAAAACACCTCAACAGTACCACTATATAGCTAGATTTTCATAGTGTTGATAGTTGTTATTCTGAGTATTCTAAAAGAAAGTTAATCTCTATACCTCATGGTGTATCTATTGAGAGTAGCTGGGTGATAAACATGGTTTATAGTGAGGATATGAAGAGAGTTGAAGACTACCTCTATTCTAAAGGTATAGAGTTTTTAAAGAGGTATCGTGGTCTTAGAGAACCCCATGAAGAAGACATATTTGAGAGGATAGTCTATATACCACCAACAAGAATATATGTTGTAAACCATTTGAAGAATAGACCTGTAGCATCCTTTAATCCAGGTGCTATTCTAGAGAATAGGAAGTTGAAGATCTTTCCAAGACTTGTATTCGATTATTATTGGTATGTCTCTAGTATTGGTGTTTTTGAACTCGATATAGAGGATATTCTTTCTAGGTATAGAGGTGGTGTTTATGGTGAGAATATATGTACTCGTATAGTTGTTTATCCAACTAATGAGTTTGAGAATGGTCGTGGATGTGAAGATCCAAGAGCTATTGTTGTAGGTGATGAGTATTGGTTGTTGTATACAGCTGTTAAAGCTGGTGATCCAAGCACGTCATATCCATTAACATCTATGCAGGGTTTTGCTGTTCTAGATAGGAATATGTATTTGAAGAGAAAGACTGTATTCCGTGTTCGTATAGGGGATAGAGCTATCTATGCATATGCAAAAGACTCAGCTTTTATATCTATAGATGGATCTAGAGCTATAGTTGTTACAAGACCTATGGTTAGAGATCTACAGATTTGTTGGAGAGCCACTGTAGATGTTAATGAGGGTATAGCTGATATTGATTCTCTAGAGCCTGTTCTTGCTACTGAAGAATGGGAATGGAAAGTTGGTTGGTCAACAAATGCTATTGAGATTGGATCCAATGAATATCTTATTGGTTGGCATGGTGTTCCAAACAAAGATCTCTCTTATAGAAATGGATTTGCAGTACTAGATAGAGAAGGTAGAGTTCTAGGTATTACAGACTATCTATTGGTACCTAGAACACAGTTTGAACTCTATGGTGATAGACCATATGTTGTCTTTGGATGTGGATTAGTGAAGTATAGTGAGCTTTTGATTTGGATTGGTGGTGTTGCTGATACAGCAATAGCAATCTTTGCTACTGAGATAAACAAGGTTTTAGATAGAATTAGATGGATTGAAAAGAAGTAGATTCTGCTTAACCTGTAGCTCTATAACCAAAACTTTTAGAGAGTACCCATAGTGCTACAGCTAAACAAACTGTTGCTATTGATGCCAATACCAGATCGAATGTTGTCTTCATTATGACAGACGCTATAACTTCTCGAATTGCAACAACGAGACCAACTTCAGCAATACCAACAACCCATAGTTCAGGTCTTCTATGAGCAGCAACAATACTCCTAATGATCTCGCCAAAGATTATGAGTAGAAATACATCGTTTACAAGTAGTTGTAGTTCTGTTGTTGATCCTTCAGGTACAAGTTCAACAAAACTCCTCAACTTGAACGCTATGAAAAATACAGTAAAACCAATCATAACAGCTATAACACCGATAACAAATAGCTCTACTAACGATATGATCGATGCTCCGATTCTATACAGTGATTTACTAAGTCTATCTCTCCTAATAACCAAGACAAATCATCCTCTTAAACATAGAGAACTAGGCTAAAATACCCTTTACCTCATCAGCCCCTAGCAACATCATCACTATTCAGAGAGCTGCAACTTCATCACACAGAATATAATCTATCTACACCCCTAAAACAACCTATTAACAGTATATCTAAGAGGTGTTGTGTTATGGCGCAACCAAAGATAGATTACTATGATTTTGGTGTTATGGTTATAGAGGGAAAAACATATCATCACGACCTCATAGTAACACCAACAAAAATAGTATCTGATTGGTGGAGACTAGAGGGTCATAGACTACAACTACCAGATATAAGGGATTATCTACTTGAAGATGTAGATGTAGTTGTTATTGGAACAGGTTATAATGGTCTTATGAGAGTAGATCAAGAAGTAATCAATGTCTTTAAATCAAGAGGTATTGAAGTTCATGTAGATATAACTAGAGTAGCAGTAGAGAAATACAATAGATTTGTTGAAGAAGGAAAGAAAGTACTAGCATTCTTTCACTTAACATGTTGATACATAGCCTTAGTTAGTGTGTAGTATAGTAGTGGTAGATGCTTTTTTGATTGCCAATCTATAAGCTTCTTCACTATTTTACGGGTATATCTAACGAGTCTATCTTTTTCACTGTATATCTTGTCAACTAGATCTTGAGGTAATGGTTTTTCGGGTTTTAAGTACAGAGCCTCAACAAGTTCAGCGATCTCGGGATACCTAGACTTTATGTACTCATCAATACCCTTCATTAACTGTCTGTAGGTTGAATCATTTTTAAACAATTCAAAGAATCCACTATCGTAGCAAGATGAGTATTCACCCATGAAGTCTAGATACATAAAGTTACCTATCCTCATAGCCTTAAAGAATATCCTCTCAATACCACTCGATTCTCTCTTGACAGAGCTGAGTATCAATGCATATATTGCTGGAACCACCATCTTGTAGAAGAATATTGTTGGATATAGACCATAGTGATCCTCAATTAGTTTCTCTTCGCTATAGTCTATACGTTCACCAGCTGGCTCAATACCAATAAGCTCTTGAAGTTCTCCAGACTCTATCCGCTCTTTTAATAGTTTGAATGTTCTATGCAGTAGCTCGTTATCTGGGTAGTCATGGATAACAGATTGTAGTATTGAGATAGCTCTAACATTGTATATACCTGGTTCCTCACGAAAACACTAATCGAATTTACTAAGCCACTTACCTGCCTTCAGTGCTTTCTTTTCTGCTTTCTCTTCACTTCATTCCTTGTATTGTGCTATTGTTCTATATATTATCTCTTCAACTTCTACACATTTTTTGAAGTGTTTACTGTTTTTTGGTGGTTTATGGTATACTCTATCTTTTGGCCATTCAAAATTTAGTTCATCTGGAATAGCAATAACACCAATATCAGTGTAATACACAACAACTTTTTCAACACCAAAAGCTTCAACAATATCGCCATAGCAATCAGGAAGTCCTTCCTTATAATCTAAAAACCTTACAAACTGTCTATAAGCACCAATAACAGGATATTTTTCAGATTCATCTGGCTTCTTAACAAGCTTAAACACTTCTCTAGCTGGAAATTCCTCTATTCCTATTACTTCTGCTTTTTCAAGATATCTCTTTACTATTGGGTATGAACCATATTTTTCTAGTCCTTTATACTCTTTGTCTTGGGCATAACTTCTCAAGTAATAGAGTATCTCATCAAAGTATTTACTAGGAACATCAAAAGGATTCTCAAAGGTATATTCATTTCTAACCTTAATCGATTTCAATATACCAAACTTAATCTTTAACTTTTTAGCTGCTGCCAATACATCACTAAGCATAACTATTCTTCTTGGTTTATCGATATCGATTAGCTCCCATGCATGAACACCTATCCATGGTACAAAGACAAACTCCTTCTTTAGATGTACCTTTTCAAAGATTGGTGCAAATATGAGAAGTCCATATCTTGTAGCAACAGTCTGAACATCGAGGGTTATGGTATGAGGAGAAACAATATCACGTGTATAAGGTGGACAAAAAACATAAGGAAGTACCATAACTAGTCCCAAATACACTCTATTTCTGGGGATTCTCCCAGTATTATCAATAATGATTAGAGCTAGTATTAATTTTAATTCAATTGTTTAGAAGGTCTCTATAGGGTTTGGACTTAACGAAGTCTATGGTTTTTGGATAGTATTTGGAGCTTGCTGAGCCTGTAGTTGTATCGCTAGACTAGTTCTAGGAAATACATTGTTAGTAGTATTACTGCTGTTAGTAGTGTTGGTATGTATAGTCTTAGGTTTGTTATTGCTTTTGATCCATCTAGTGGTGGTATTGGTAATAGATTGAATAGTGCTAGAAATGCATTGATATAACCAACAACTTCAAGTATTTGATAGTATGTTGGTGGTAGAGGTAGTGTTATTAATAGTGCTGTACACACTATGGATATGAATACATTTGTTAGTGGTCCTGCAATAGATATTCTCTCAATAACTCTTCTATCAATAAAAGGTAGTACTGGTATTACTACAGCGCCAGGTGCTGCAAATACAAAATAACCTCTTGTTAGTATTGCTATGAGTATAGCCATCAATAAACCAGGATACCAAGCTCTATAACTAGCATATAACCCATAGGATCTAGCTACATATCTATGAGCAAGCTCATGAAGTATAAAACCAGTTAGCGTAGCAAGAGCAACACCACCAAGCATCCACATAGCATGGAGATAGAGATACCTTAATCCAAACGCAAATGTTACAGCAAGCCAAGAAACAACAAGATCAAATACTTCTCTTCTACGATCATAGATTTGAATAGGAATAAAACTCATTACAGCTCAACCAGTATAAGAGGATACCTAGAAGCATTAAAATACTGTGTAAATAGCACAAAACGCTGATCTTCACCATAAACTCTAGACCACCATCAACACTCTATCGATATTCAAAATGCATTACTACACAACAAACGATTATATAGAAGATGATGTTGCTATTATCTGAACTCTTATGTAATCACTACCTAGTTAGCTGTAGAGTATAGCTATGCACTTTGACGTACTCTATCTGGAGGATCGTTTTTATGTCTCCAAAGACCTTTCTTAAAGCTTATAACCATGATTCCAAGCTCATCTATTGTTGCATCAGTTATCAAAGGCTCTGTCAAGTACCTATCTATAGCTAGCTTAGCACGAATACAACTCAGTGTATTACCTTCATTGTCTAGAAGCTCAACTATATATGTATGTCTAGTTATATAGCTATGCGTATAACCTGAAGCAAGCTCTACTTCTACAATATCGAGTTCATCCATTGATATACCGAGCATCTCAGCTTCACGAGGTGAGACAACAACTATAGGTTCATCACTTTCAGCACCACCATTAACAAGAACTCTAAGAGTTATCGATCGATTATTCTCCTCATTCTTAATCCTCACTAACACTCTTACGACCATGACTATTTCCTCAAAATAATCCTGTACTTACCAAGCTTCAATTTCTTACGTTCAACAACAACACGTTTTTCAATCAATGCTCTAAGAATCTCTTCCGAAATACGATAGATCTTTTCACTCAATATCTACACCAAAACTATTCTAGCTAAGCTCCTTAATTACCTTGTAACGCTATAGCTATCGATATAGAGGTTCGACTAACATTAAACACAGAAACTATCTATTGATCTATACACCATAGAACAACAGTTAATTGAGTATTGTTGACTCTACATAGCCTATGTATGGGTATAGATAGCAACAAGTTTATAGTGTTATAGTGATTACATCTATAGTCGGTTAACCGATTAATATGTGTAGTAGAGTAATGGTACATACTTCTTAGACTTCATCTTAATAATCTTTTCAGCTATTGAAGGAGCTAAACTCCATAACCTTTCATCTTCATCTCTAAACCTATTAACTAGATCACTAGGTAGTTCAGATGTTGATGCTATATCTTCACCTTTATCCAGAACTGTGTATAGTTTAAAGACTAGATCCTTAACCTCATTACTAACTCTAAAAGCTCTAGAATAGAGATCCTCAAGATACTTCTTCCTCTCTCCACGACTAAGACTCTTAAGAAACTCTTCAACTTCAACAACACTACAAAACTCTTTCTCGAAATCGAAGCCTATGATATTACCAACAACAATACCTCTAAAACAAATACGTTCAACACCACTAGAATCACGTTTAACAGAACCTGGAATAATCCTATAGAGTGTTGGAACCATATAAGCATCGAAAAACAGTGTAGGCAAAAGATCATACTCATTAATAGCTATACAAGCACTACGAGGATCACCACCAGGTTGAACAACTATCAACTCCTTGAGATCACCAGACGCAACTCTTTCTTTGATAAGCCTAAATGTTCTATGCAACAACTCATGATCAGGATAATCACGAATAACAGGATAAATCATAGAGATAGCACGAACATTAAAAATACCAGGAATCTCAACAAAAACATTTCTATCAAGAATACTGCATTCCCATGTACTTCTAGCTTTCTTAAGAAGTTCCTTTCTTAATTTTTCTTCACTCCATTCCTTCCTTAAACACTCTCTATAGAATACATCGTAGTTTTGAACTACTCTATAAATAGTGTTCCACCAATAGATTTTGTAGTATTCACTATTCTTCGATAATCCATGGGTATACAGTCTTTCTCTAGGCCATTCAAAATTCAATTCATCAAATATAGATATAACTCCTAGATCTGTATAATAGATGGTGAGCTTCTCAATACCGAACTCTCTCAATATCTTCGGGTAGGAATACTTGATTTCGGGGGTATCAGCTATACTTGGTTTGCAATAGCATGCATCAGATGCAAATCCACAAGTAGATGGACATCGAATACTAGTATCCATAGAACCGGGTATTAGTACCTCTTTAAAGACTTTATAGGCTCTGAGTACTGGATGAGATTCGCCTAGGATATGCTTAGGAGAATCAGCTTCCTTATGAAATACTCTTTCTATTGGTATTTCTTCTACTCCTATTATCTCTGCTTTTTCGAGATATCTCTTAACAATTGGGTATGAACCCCATTTCTCAAGACCTTTGAATTCCTGTTGAGGAACAAACCTCTTTAGATATGTAATAACTTCGTCAAAGTACTTACTCGGATACTCGAAGGGGTTTTCAAAGATTATGATCCAGTTCAACATCATGTACAAATCTTTATTGGGTATCTGTACACTACAACGAATCTTATCATCAAGCCATAAGTGTATAT
>CAZUDD010000078.1:0-6952 GCA_964619665.1 uncultured Desulfurococcaceae archaeon
TCACAAACCCATACTAAGTCTTTTCCTAGATCTCTACCTATAGAAGCTGATGATAGTACTGCATACACTAAATCTCTGATATAATCAGATACCTTATCAAGAGCTATCTCATATCTAATTAGACCTAGTGATGCATATGTATTCTTGATACTTCCATAGGTACTAAACAATGTCTTTATGATGGTTTCAATCCATAAACTATCTAGATCTTCATCTAGATCTAAAACTGCTTTACTTAATGCATTATCTCCTGATAGATATGCATAGAACGATATATCAAGAGCTTTTTGAATAATGCTGTTGAGCTTTTCTAGACCTTCACTTACACTAGTGATTTCAATACGTTTTCTAGATGTGTATCTTCTATGAAGTTTTTTATGGAGTTCAAGATCTATAGATGGTATTAGTGAAGTAGTCACTTCTTCTTAAACCCCAGCAACTAGTTCATATAGTTTCAAAGCTTTAAGCTTATTTCAAGGCTAGTGAGATAATGCGACTATCGATTGTTAGAAGCGTACTGAACTCAGTAATAGCAATAGCAGTATTCTCCATACTTGAGATTTTAACGGGTAGAGTTATCGAAGATATTTGGTATAGCTATCAATGGATTGTAGTGATTCTGCCACCTCTTATGGCATTTAGAGGAAATATCTTAGCACCTTATCTATGTAGATATTTTTCAAGAGCTACGCTAGGTAGAGGAATAGGTATCGATTTTATAAAGTTCAATATACTTGTCGCCTTGACTTCAAGTACTATTCTCTCAATAGCAATACCAGTACTCTCATCAATATTCATAGTAGTGACTCTAGGTCTCTACGTAGATATCCTAGATATAGTCGTATTCACACTTATCACTACAATAATAACTGTCGTTATGGGTATTGCAATACTAACTCCTATAATACATTGTTTGCTAAAAGTAAATCCAGAAATTGGTGAGTATATACCGACACTTTCATCTAGCCTAATGGATTACTTAACATCTATTATCAGCATCTATACTCTTTCATTAGTGTCCACTTCTACAAACTTCTCAATGCTATTAAAAACCATATTCATTATCACAATGATATTGTTAATAGTAGTATCTATAAAGAGACTCGGTGATACATATAGACTCTATGCTAGTATTAAAGAGAATAGTTTATCTGGATTGAATTCCTTTTGGTCTTTGTTAAGTGGTGTGATTATAGGTATCTATGCTCAAGGACTATACGTAAAAGGTGTTATGAAGTTTTTTCCTCTTATCAATGCATTAATGGGTATTTCCGCTGGAATTTTCTATGTCTATACATCTAGAGATCTCCATGTGGTATCGAGAATTAGGAAAAAGACATTTATTGATGCTATTCTGAGAACATTTGTATTTATATCTATCGCTATTATATGTTCAACAATATTTATTGAATCTCTTGAACAGTTAGCTATAGCTAGTCTAGGTCTTGTGTTGGGAGCCATAGTACTGCTACCTATCACTATTGCTGTATCGAGATTATCCATAGTATTTAAGTGGGATCCAGATAACGTTGTAATACCGGTCGTTACAGGTTTAGGTGATGTACTTGGATCAACAATTCTTATATTGGTTACGCAGTTGATATGACATAAAAACATAGTGTTAAAAAGAGGATGTGTCTTGGTTTTGTATGTAATGTTTTATTCTATGGTTTAGGGTATGGATAGAATATGAATAGTAGTAGTGCAAATGCCATTAATACCCATGCTAGTGGATGTACTTCTCTAAATCTTTTAGCTATTGTTGCAGCTATTGGGTATACTACTAAGCTTGATGCAATACCTAGTGCTATATTGTATGTAAAGACTGTTACACCTATTGCTGTTGCAACGGTAACTGTTTGTACAATATCATCGAATTCTATGTGTCGAGCAACAGTTAGCATCAGTATACCTACAGCTATAAGTGCTGGTGCTGAAGCCAACCTTAAAAAGTCTGGGTCTAGACTTGCTATGAATGGAACTAGTGGTAGAGTAGCTAAGAATAGTAGGCCTGTAACTATCGATGTAATACCAGTTCTACCACCTGTTTCAATACCAGTTGCAGATTCTATGTATGTACCAGTTGTACTTGTACCGAGTAGTGCTCCAAAGACTGTTGCGAAGGCATCAACATGGAAAACTCTATCAACTCCAACTACTTTACCCTGTTCATCAACGAATCCTGCTTTTAGAGATAGACCTACAACTGTACCCATAGTATCAAATAGATCTACAAGGAATAACACCAATATTATCGGTATTAATGCAGGTATCAACAATGCATTGACAGGATCTAGTTTTAGTATTACTGTACTCCAGTCTGGGAATGTATACCCAGTAGTGCTATGTAGTACTATTTTTGGTTTTCCATAGATAGTAGAGCATAGCCATGCTAAACCCATTGTCGATAGAATACCTATTAGAATACTACCTGGTATCCTAGCAATTAATAGACCTAGTGTTATTGCTGTACCAGCTAATGCTATGAGGGTCTCTATCTGATAGGGTATACCACCAATTCTAACTGGTGCTCCAGGTACTCCAGGCAGACTTATCTTTGCCATTGAGAAACCTACGAACATCAGGAAAAGACCTATAGCTATACTCCATGAAGCAGCTAAGAATCTTGGAACTGCTCTTGCTAGAACTGCTCTAGCACCAGTCAAAGACACTATAAGGAATATTACACCACTCCAGAATACAGCTCCAAGAGCTATTCTCCAAGCATTCTCTGGTTCAACACCTAGACTAAGAAGCATTGGTACTATAGTAAATGCAAACAAAACATTTTCGCCCATGTATGGAGCCATAGCAAAAGGTTTCTTAGCATATACACCAGTCAATATGGTTGATATTGCTGCTACAACGATAGTTGTAATAATTATTGGTCCAAAGGGTATACCAGCACTACTTAGAATTGCTGGATTAACCAGTATTATGTATGCCATTGACATAAACGTTGTTACACCAGCTAAAACCTCAATAGTTAGAGATTTACCCATTTTCAATACCCATGCTAATATGTCGTAGATGCACCCCTAAAAGAACTGTTATCAATGTTTAACGTAAATGTTTTAAATCTATATATAGAATTGCCTTCGTTATCCATTTAGAGAACTAGATCCCAGAAAGTCATTAAGATAGTTATTATGGGTGCTAGTATGGCTATGTACTTTGGAGCCATAACGAAGGTACCTGTTGTAATTCTACTAACTGCAGCACTAGATATTATGAGTAGTATCATTGAGGTGTAGAAGTACATTGCATTGATAACATCTATTTGTACAGTTGCTGCACCAGGGAGTATCCTTACTACTTCTGGTGGTGCTATAATGCTGCTGATGAGAGCAACAACTATTACTGATGCTATTGCAAATGCTAGAACGGCTATCAATGATATGAATTTGTATTGTGCTAATCTATGTTCTCTCAATTCATCTAAACGAACTAGTTGATAACTAAATCTCGTAGCTTCATCTAGAATCTCAGCAACTCTACCACCACTCTTCATAGCTATGACTATGGATCTTAGGAGTGCTTTTGCATCACTTGGAAATCCATGGAAAATACTTTCAAAAACATCTTCAGGACTTGAACCAAGTCTTATAAGTCTTGCAAATCTCTCTAGATAATGTGATATCGGTGGTTTTGTTATTGAAGCTGTATGTAGTAGACTATCAACAATACTCATTCCTGTTCTAACAAAAGATGCTATTAATGGAAGTACTTCCATTGTTTGCTTTCTAACTGTTACAAGAAATTCATGTTTACGCTTCAACACTATATGAAGTGCCAAAGCTAAACCTGTTAAGATCATACCTATAAGAAATATTGTTCCCTTATCAACGAATATAACTATATTCATTCCTGGAACACGTTCAGCAACAAACTGTGGTCGAAGTGATTCAAATACCTTTAATATTGTTTTATTAGTAATACCTGTGGTAGTCTTATTCTCAGCTAACAGATTTACAACTACTGTTGGTATCACGATAGGTATTATAATCCCTATGACTATGAATGCAGCTAAACCCATTAGTATTGGTCTTAGTCTACTAGGCATAAATACCAAGATCTCAATCCATAGAATAACTATGTAAAAATAGTTAAAAGAGGTTTATGGGCTTTAGATGAACTTTAGACTCTTAGTTTTGAAATCATAGAATCAACAAGAATCATCATTACTATTGATATGAAGGGTACTAAGAAGAATGTTGTGAGGCTCATCATGGATATGAACTGGAATTCACCACCAACTAATAGGAATAGAACTGCTGCAACAGCTACTAGCATTGGTACCATTAGAGCAAGTGCAAGGTAAGTCTCCATGAGTGCACCAATGCTGTTAACTGTTTTTTCAACTCTCAGGGCATATCTATCGTTATAGGACTGTATATTCATCTTAACAACATCTACTAGAGAAGAACCCACTTTAGCTGCAGAAGCTAAACTCATGAGAAGGTCTCTCATTGATGGTGATGGAGTAATGTTCGCGGCTCTTCGTAGAGCTTCATCTATTGGTACTCCTAGTCTAACAAGAGATATTATCATATCGAGTTCTATTCTATATCGTGATAAGTCACGAGATTTTCTCTCAATTAGTTGTTCAAAGGCCTTTATAAGGCTCATACCTCCAACAAGTAGAAGTGATAAGTTCATAGCGAATATCGGGAACTTGGATTCTAGAATATCTCTTCTATGGCTATAGACTATCGATGGTAGAGACAAGTATAGAGCTATAGAAAGTGGTAGTACTAGTGCTAATGGTATTAGTGTACCTGCTAAGACAGCAACAATAATGTTCTTAGTAGCTGTAAACCCAATGTAGCCCATGACCATAGACGTTGTTACTAAGGCTATGAGTATAGCTATCGAGGATACTCTAGCATATTTTTCAAAACTAGTAGCAATACCACTACCAATGACAATAGGTTCGAGCTTAGTATAGCTACTAAGTAGTGGGTAAAGTGGTTTTGCTAAGATATCTGGAAGAGTCTTTGTGATCCATTCTCTTAGTATACCTAAGATGTTCCTAATTCTACTTAGTGTGGCTTTGATTTTGTTTATGAATTCGATTAAGGGTTTAACTTTCTCAACAGCTCCTTCAACTGGTTTTGGTATTTTTGGTAATGGTATTAATGCTTTTAGAAAGTCTATGAGATCACTTTTGATAGAGTTCACAAACGAGCTTATTCCATTGCTTGCTCGCTGGAGCTCTCTAGCGATAGCGCTAAACCACTTTAACCTCTTCATAGTCCAGTACCCTTATAGGGTATTCTCCAGCCTCTGATAAAGCTTGCGCATATACGGTATCTGGATCCCTTCTATATCTACGAATTATTGTATGGAGCATAACGATATCGAAACCTTTAACAGCGGCCCAATACAGAATTGTTGCTCTTCTCCTGAGATCGATAACTACATCATCATATGTTGTAGCCTGTAGTTCTGCTATAGCTTTCAGTGTTGAACTCTTTGAAAGGAATATAGGCCAGATATCCCTTTCTCTAATCCATTTAGTCAATGTTCTAACAACTATGACATCTTCTCTAGGATCATAGTGATCAACTTCATGTACATAGACAACTTTTCTGGTTACACCTCTTGGAAGTACAATTCTTAGAATTTGGATAAAGAGTCTTGCTGTTGCTATAAGACTCTTAGGTACATTCATTGGTGGTGCTACAAGTCTTCTAATAAGAGTCTCGATATTTTCTGCGTGGATAGTTGTTAATCCTCCATGACCTGTTGAAACTGCTTGGAAGAAACTATAGGCTTCTCTAGATCGAATCTCGCCTAGGATTAGAACATCTGGTCTCTGCCTCAATGCTGATTCTACTTGTGCTTGTAGTGTAACACTCTGTACATGTTGATCAGTACTAAGTCTTGTAACCATAGCAACCCAGTTTTCATGGAATGGAATCGATATTTCTGGAGTATCTTCAGCTGTAACAACTTTGTATTCAGGTGGTAGTAGCATTGCTAAAGCATTCAATAGTGTTGTTTTACCTGCACCTGTAGTACCGTAGATTATTATTCCTTGTTTATTCTCAACTGTTAACCATAGTAATGCTGCTAAGCCAGGGTCTAGAGTACCTCTATTGATAAGTTCAATTATTGTGAATGGTGTAGCTCTAAACTTTCTAATGGTAAAGCTATGACCTCTTCTAGAGACAACATCTAACACTATATGAACTCTATATCCTTCTGGATTCAATACACCTTCAACTATAGGTTTAGCTACTGTTGGTTCTTGACCAGATCTATAAGCTAATTTAGCTACAATACGTTCAAACTCTTCCTTTTTACTAAATACAATGTTTGTTTCAAGCCATTCAAACTCTGAATGAAATACATGAACAGGTATATTCATTCCATCACATGTTATATCCTCTATCAAAGGATCTCTTATCAAGGGATCTAAACGTCCATAACCAACAAAATCACGTACTATATAGTATGCAACAACACGACTATCAAAATCAGTAAACCCTTTTCTACGATACTTTCTCCCAATCTCATTTACTAAAGCCAACGCTCTCTGCATAGCATCTCTATACTGAAGAGGTTCACTAAATTCTCTAAGTAGTCTAACATCTCCTTCAATCTTCTTAGTTACTTCATTCAAAACCTTCTTAGCAATTTCACTTGGTTGAGGCTCAACAACATTATATCTAAGTCTACCATCAGGTGTCTCAATTATATCAACATACACCGGAGGTTCAACTAACAACCTGTAAGTCTTGATTACAGCACCTCTATGCGGTGCAACCCTAGTTTCAGCAACCATGATATACCCACACTAAACTATAGACATACCCTACCTCTACTAAGTGCATAACTTCACCAGAACTTTTAAATGCTAATACATATTCAGATAAAATCAACGAGAAGGATAGATTTTCAAAAAACGATTTCTTCTACTCTATCTAGGACTAAATTGTCAGTACAC
>CAZUDD010000079.1:0-6870 GCA_964619665.1 uncultured Desulfurococcaceae archaeon
TCACTGCTCATAACAATCACCAAAAAGCTATGGAGTAGTTGTAGGTGTTATAACACCACCATAGATAAGTGCATAGTACATCAATAACCATACACCAAAAGCTATTGCACCAACAGCTAGAAAACCTAAGAGAACTAGTTTTAGCATAAGAGTATACTCGCTTGTATCAGGTTTTTCTGCTAATTGTAGGATTCTCTTAATACCCTCAATAACATTACTGTATTTACCCAATAAAACCACCTTGTTTTACTAAGATCTCGACAATCCTTTTTAAATTAAAGCTAATATCTCTTCATGAACTTTATTATCTGAGGATAAGCTCTAGAATCTTGATCGGGTCATAGGGAATAAGATCTGTGTATTTCTGACCAACACCTATATAGAGTATTGGTTTTTTGATACTAGCTATAACTGATAGTGCTGCACCACCTTTTGCATCTGCATCAACTTTTGTCAGTATAACACCATCAACTCCCACCATCTCATCGAATATCCTAGACTGTTCAATAGCATCATTACCTGTCAATGCGTCAAGAATAAGTATCTTTAGATGAGGTTTTACAACACGAACAACTTTTCTCAACTCATTCATAAGATCAACATCTACATGCATTCTACCAGCAGTATCTATTAACACCATATCAAAACCATGTTTTTCAGCATAGACAATACCATCGTAAGCAACAGCTGCTGGATCACTACCATATCTACCACCTAAGAATGCAACACCAATATTATCACAATGCTTCTTCAACTGTTCCTGTGCTGCAGCTCTAAAGGTATCTGAAGCAACAACTAATGGCTTTAAACTTCGTGATTTAGCTATATAGGCTATCTTAGCTATTGTTGTTGTTTTACCAACACCATTAACACCCATGAAAACAATCTTTAGAGGTCTATTCTTCTTAGCTTCTTCAAATATATCGATATCCGATTTACCGTGTAGTAGAAGTGAATAGAGAACTTCTCTAAAGACTTTGAATACCTCTTTCTCTACATCAGCACCTCTGGGTACCTTAAAGCTCTTCAACCTCTCCTTGATACAGTTCGTGATTTCTTCAGCAACATCGTAAGCTACATCAGCTTCAATAAGCTTTAAGAACATATCGCTAGCTAGATCCTCAATCTCTTTATCAGATAGTGATCTATATTTAAGGGTTTCAGCAACTTGAGAAACAATTCCTTTGAAAAACTCCTTTAATTTCTTGAACATTCTCTAAGCCCATATCAAGGAATTCGTTATTGTGTTTGTCTCTGTTGCTGCTGCTGTTGTTGCTGTACATACTTCGATAGTTGTTCACGGAGTTTCCTATCAAGAGCTGCATATAGCTCTGTCAATTTTCTTAGTTCAGCCTCAATTTCTCTCAATAGCGTTGTATAGTCTCTTTCTTTAGCTTTCAGAATTTCTTGAGCTTTATCTATTGGTAGTTTTGCATATAGGTCTTGACCTATATGAACAATGATATTATCTACATCTGTTATAGATGCCTTGACGTATGCGAAACCACGTCTATCGAGAGATACCATTACTGCTTGTTGTTTGTATTTTGATACAGATGATATTGTGTTTAGTGCTAGTCTAAGTTCCTGTAGCTCCGATGCAACAAGATTATATCTATCCTGTGTTATTCTAATTGCTTCACGAAGTTCTTCTAGTTGTTTAGCCATTTCACCAAGTTCTTCAGCTCTACTCTCTTCACGTTGACTAGAACTCATTCTATCACCATCTTAGTTAATTTACTTAAGTCTTTGATATACTTTGATCTTGCTTCTTCAGGACTAATCTCCTCGATTTTGAGTATCTTTATATGTGATCTCTTGACTTTGTGTCTACTACCGAGATCTGAATATAGTTTCTCTAATGCATGTTCAAGTTTTAGAGCTGGTATCTCAATAATGAATTTTCTCCATTCTGGAACTGAGTCGTGACCTATGAGCATATAGCCATAGATTCTAAACACCTTTACTTCACGACTCATTCTATTCATCACCTAGGATCTGTGAAATTCTGAGTATTTCTGGACCTGTAGTTTTATC
Organism: uncultured Desulfurococcaceae archaeon; assembly: GCA_964619665.1. Taxonomy (GTDB): domain Archaea; phylum Thermoproteota; class Thermoprotei_A; order Sulfolobales; family Ignisphaeraceae; genus CAZUDD01. The sequence continues at coordinate 2,038 of CAZUDD010000079.1, forward strand.
TCCTACGAGTACACCGTGAGTATTCGCAACGAGTCCAGACTTAATAAATCCTATACCGAAATTGACTGTAGCTATATCGAATCTAACACCAAAGAGATTACTAAGAAAGTTTATCTCAGCATCATTAGCATCTGGATGTACAAGACCACCCTTATTAGTTACATATGCAGCTGAACCAACAGTTGATATACCAGCTATAGTTCCTTTCTCAACCGTATCTACTTCAAGAACATCCTTAACAATGCCTTTCAATTCCTCAAATGTATCTGGATGCAGGAGAGCTGCGTTATCATTTACAAGACATATATTGCCTAGAGCTGTATATCTAGACTTAACGATCTCTATATTACCATCAAAAACCTCTTTTATAGTTCTAAGCTCATCGTCTCTAATAAATCTTGGAAGTAGAATACCCTTGTTATTACCAACAACAAGAACTCCAATAATATTCATACCACCTATAGTTGTCTTAACTATCCTAGTCTTCAAGACATTAGCTATTATAGGTACTATCTTTTCCTCAATATTTGTTGGTACTATGGTAATTCTATCGTTTGTAAACATATATATGCCTATGTGTGGATTACCCCAATAATTTATTCTCTCAATAGGCATGAAGCATTTCCCTAAGAAATGTATGGTCTATGTTTTAACAGGTAGTGCTAGCATAGCCTTGTAGACCCCTTCATCTATCCTCATAAACCTTATAGCTATGTATCTAGGTGGTTTCTCAATCTTTCTCTTGTATATATACACGCTTATCAATGGATCTAGAAGAACTTTTTTAGCATTGAGATGTCTTTCAAGGTATTTCCTGATAAACCTAATAGCTCTTTTACCACGATCTCTTCTAGTTCCACCCCAGTAAATTCTTTTTAAGGGTATTATGTATATACCGCTAGACTTACTCTTCATCTATATCACCATGCTATACATCTTCAAGTTTAGATCTTCTCCAATGTCTTCTCCTAGGTCTATACCTAACTTTGAATCTAGTTCTCACAACTACCCATAGCGGTATAGGTTGATTACTTTTCTCTCTATTAATTAATCTTAATTTCTTAGCTAACGGCTTATAGTGAGCCAATATCTATCACCGTACTATAGCGTAGATCTGATCTAAGCTATTTCTCTCTAATACTAATTCTATACTCCTTCCTTGTCTTTTCATATATTTCAGCTAGAATAGATTTGAGTTCTTCATCTGTTATTCTTCTAGATAATCTTCCTTGAGTTGCTAAAGAGATTAGATAATCTTCAACAGCTCTAGCTAGATCAGGTCTAACAAGTTTTAGATTAGATAGTCTTTCACGTGCTTCAGGAGTTAAGATACTTCTCAAGAGTTCTTGTCTTCTAGCTTCCTCAATCGCTTGCTCAATTCTTCTTCTTTCTAACTCTTGACGTCTTCTCAATAGTTCTCTATACTGTCTCTCTAAAAGTGCAAGTTCTTCTTCACTGAACTCACCTGTTGATACCATTGGATCCACCTAATCAATAATCAATCGAGGAGACTTTATATAACAATATGCTAGTCCCAAAAATACTCTCTGAAACTAGTTGATTTACAATATCTCAGTGCATTGATAGACATTGAACAATGTTTTAGAAAACTGATGAAGCTATGGAGAGAAGATTCTAGATTATGATCTAGGATTGTTTTTGTACCATTTTTGCTAGTGATGGAGGTCCATATTTAAGTAGTTCTGGTTTCTCTCTAACAAGCTCTTTGAAAATCTCCCATGCAATTTTATCTAGGAGAGCTCTACCCTGAGGTGTTAGTGTTCTACCAAGAATTTTTGTTGGTCCACGCTCTCTTTCTCTAACAACAACTTTTTGTACTAGCCCTGCTTGTTCAAGTTGTTGTAGAATCTTTCTTATGTGTGAACCACCAGCTCTTCTAAAGTGTGATGGTGCTGAACCACGTCTTTGAAGACCACCATAGATAACCCTAAAGGTTTCAATACCTATGGGTTCTGAAGCTAGGTATAGCTTTCTTAAGATACTAGCAGCTCTATAGTACCACCAATCAGGATTATCAGGAACACGTTCTTTATGAGGTCCTGTCTTGACAAAAGCTGCCCATGGTGGTGGTTTTACTGCTGGTACATTCTCTTTGAGGTATCTAGCTAACCTCTCTATGAATTTATCAGCAGGTACATCTCTAACAGTGACCATCTAGACTACACCATGTCGCAATTGATATTCGTAGAAACCCCCTATAACCTTTTATCCTAGATATACCTATCTCTCCCTAGAAAAGGCTATTCGTTTCAACTTCTTAGAGTCTCTAAGAACTAAAACATATGTATATCCACGTGAATCCACAATCAATGCATTTACTTGTTCAGCAAGTCTCTTGATATCTTCTTCACTAACATTTTCTCTAGCATTCTTTAGAATCCTTATCTTTACAGCACCTTCAGCTTCTAATCTCCTCTTAATCTCCTCAATAAGACCTGGATGAATACCCCTCTTACCTATATTTACATCAGCTCTAGACTGAGCTACTTTTCTCTTCTTCAACATCTTGACTATGTCTCTAATCCTCATCTCTTTCTCCTCTTAACAAACTCATATCTATGAATCCAACCACAAACTAAACATGTAGTAACAACCCTAAGTGTCTTACCCTCTCTACGAGTTCTAATCCTAGCATTGATGCCAGGAACCATGATAACATGGCAGTTCTTGCATATCCATCTCTTGATACTCCTTGGAATTCTAACTCTTGACTTCATAGATATAGCCCTAATAAGCTCACCATACCTTTTAGCAAGATCAAACTCACCCTGTCTAACAGCTTCAACACCAAGTCTAAACAATATCCTCATTCTCTGAATAGCTAGATCTCTAAGGATCTCCACGTACATACCCAATAAAATGAAGAGTTTAAACTTTTAAAACTCAAATAGTATGAAGAAAGTCGGTGCCGCGGTAGTATAGCCCGGTCAAGTATGCGGGCCTCTCGAGCCCGTGACCCGGGTTCAAATCCCGGCCGCGGCACCATGCGCGGGTTTTCTCAAAACCCTAATAGCTATGAACTACAACCATACTTATTGCCAAACCATGTTTCTCAGTAGACTCTTCAGGGTTTAGAATTGGTGGTAGAGTACCCGAGTACTTCACTATGCTGTACATATGAAGTGAACGCGATATGATTCTATATGAACTTCAATCTCTATGTTGAGTAGATTCACAAGGTATGGATATTAGGTTTAAGTTTACTCCAAGCTCTGAGAATTGACTTTAGGAATACTAGGTGTAAATATGGATATGGATGTTGCGATATCTATCGTTACTACGACATATAATGAACGTGAATTTATAAAGCCTTTTACTGAAAGAGTTAGAAAGGTATTGAGTAGAGTTGAGCATGAGATTATTGTAGTTGATGACTCTTCACCTGATGGTACATATGAAGAAGCTTGTAGATATGCTGATAAAGCTATTCTAGTTAATAGAGTTGGTCAAACTAAAGGTCTTTTAACTGGTATTAAGGAAGCTAGATATCCAATTGTTGTTACTCTAGATGTAGATTTAGAGAATCCACCAGAGTTAATACCTAAACTCGTTGAGATATTCATAGAGAAGGATCTTGATCTTCTTGTAGCTTCAAGAACATGGTTACCAAGAATATCAGAGAAATTCGCTTCAATAACTATAGGTAGAGTTGTTGGTGTAAAAGATGTTTATTCGAATTTTCGTGTTTATAGAAGAGATCTCTTTAAAGATTATGATATTGTTCTTGGAGAAACCTTTGGTGGTGAACTATTAGTATATGCATGGATTAAAGAGTATAGAATTGGAGAGTATCTATATGAGCCACCACCAAGAAGATCTCAACCAAGAATTGGAGGTAGAATAAAAGCAAATCTAAGAATTTTTAAAGCAACATTAAAACTCTTGACCTATATTCTTAGGTATAGCCTCAAAAAGCTTGTCTAAGCATTGTCTTCAAAGGCTTGATATTCTGTGCACAGTATATAATTGATAGTATTGTTGTTATCAGTGAGATTGCGTAGATATTTATCCATGTCTCTCCTGGTATACCAAGAATTACCAAGAATAGTCTTCTCAATACCTCTTACTCTCAACGATTTTTCAGAATAGCCTAGTCTCCATGATAATAGTGCTAGTCCTGTAATCAATGTTCTTAACAAATACTATGAATAGTAGAAGCAGTATAGCTGTTAAAATAGCTGATGTGCATTTCAAGTATCTACACCAAATAGATTCTCTATGTATTGTTTGGAGTATTTCAGCACTATCTCTCCATAATCTATGTCTATCTGTGTAAAAACTAATACAGCATTAACTAAGTCAATCAATGAATTGCATTGATGAAAACACACAGAGAAAGGCTTTGTATTATGATTTACAGAGCTATCAACAAATAGCAAAAACAGAGTAAGGCTTTTTGACAGTAATTGAGTTATAAAATCAATTAATTTGAACCGAATTCACAAGAGAAGAACCACACTCTTAGTACGTGATTCTGAGATCATACAGGTATGTTCCTCCTTTATGGAACGCTGAAGTAAAGAAATTATTATATGGAAAATATCGAAGCTTATTAAAACATCCGGAGGTCCGCATGAAGAGGTTCTAGCTAGTTCTATCTATTAATGTTAGCAGTCTGAAGCATTCTGGCCAATGTGAAATCAGTGTTAAGAAAACTATCGAATGTCAGGATGTCTGTCGACTTGGGGAGAAGTCACAATATCAATGCAATATGTTTTGTAATCCTTTTATAACCTTCACATCTACGTATACTGTCGATGAAATTACATAGACATTTAATGCGCGAATCATCGTATATGATGTATTACAAGT
>CAZUDD010000080.1:0-6797 GCA_964619665.1 uncultured Desulfurococcaceae archaeon
GTTAAAGAGAGTTATCCTGTATTCGCTATCTCTGTTCAGTATCTCTTACTCTGATAAACTATTGAATAAATTGATTGATTACGGTTATTCAGCTAGTATTCCATCACTAAGACCAGATACCCTAACAAGAGATAGGATTGAGATTATATCTAGACTTGGTCAAAAAACACTAACCATAGCTCCAGAGACTCTAGTAAGAGAGATTGGGATTAAAATAAGTAAATATATTAAAACTGAGAATCTTAGAGAACTTATTTTGAATGCTATAGCGATAGGATTCAAGCATATAAAGATGTATTTTATCCTTGGATTTCCTGGTGAAGATATTGAGAAGAGTATCTATGAGCTAGAGAACTTTGTGAAGAGTGTAATCGATGATATTAAGAATCGAGGTTTTCTAGGTAGAGAAATAATTGAGTTGAGTATAAATCCCTTAATACCAAAGCCTTCTACACCTTTTCAATTCTTACCACCAAAACATGTATTCAAGGTATCAAAATACCTTGAATTAGCTAGAAAGAGATTGAGATCTAGGTTTACAAGAGTTGGTGTTTTGAAACCTGAATGGGGTTTTATACAGGCAGTTCTAGCTCTAGGTGATGAAAGTATATCTGAACTCATATTGAGATGGGCTTTAGAAGGTACAACTTATTCTGGGTTTAGAAGAGCCGTTCAAGAATGTACTTCCTGTAACCTAAACTATGTAGAGAAGGGATGGGATTATCCTCCATGGCTAAGAGTTTTGAAAACTAGGTATAGCTATGAGTATTTTAGAAAGAGATTCAATGAATTTATTTCTTGAAATGCTCTGGTTTAACTAGATATATCTCTGGTTCGGGTGAATCTAGAGAGAATTCATTTAGACTTTTCTTAACCTTTACTTCACTCTCAATTATATTTCTAAAGAGTTCAAGGTTTTTCAATCCAATACTTAGATCACTATATCTAAGTGTATAGAGTTTGAGATCACGTGGTCTATCTATGATGAAATGTTTAACATCTATGGGATGCGCTATAACGATTCCTCGATCTCTAAGGAATCTTAAAGCAAATTCTATCATTATAGGGCTACTACCTAGAGTAACAACGACGTCTATCTTCTTGATAAGATCTATATTTGTAGGCGATACATAGTGAAACCTAAAATATTTAGGCCATAGAACATATTTTGAGAATGTATAGACTCTCGAAGAGTTTTTAGATGCATAGTATGAGAAGAGTATCGTTGAGATATCAAAACCAAGTATAAGTACATCTCTACCCTTTAACAACTCCATGTATTTCTTTGGAATTGATAGGAGGGGTGCAAACATAGCGTACAGATTTCTACAGTAGTGTTGAGGTACTATCTCTATATTGTTTATAGAGATGGTTACAAGTTCTGTTGCACATCCATCAAAATCGATTACTGGAATACTATCTATACTGGGTTTTAGTACAGCTATTGATCCTATGAATTGTTCATCAACTAGTACACCTTGTTCTACTATACGTCCAATACAGGTAGATCCAAGACCTCTATCACCAGAGACTATAAGATTACAGCACTTTACAGAATAGTCTATAAATGTTGTTGCAAAAGCCCATACCTCCAAGAGAATATCTCTAGAACCTACAGGTCTAGGTATATACTCTCTAATACTGTAGTCACCGCAAAATCTAGTATATACCTGTTTATACATATTTTAACCTCTATCACTATTGTTTAAGATTCACCATTTCCTCAACAACAACTTTTATTACTATGTATTAACTAGTAATATATGGGGACTCACGTGGTTACATACTCCGAATTTCTCTCTGAAGCTACGAAGTTTATGAGGGCATCTGAAATCCGAGAGCTGTTGAAACTCACTGAAACGCGTAAGATTATAAGTTTTGCTGGTGGTCTACCCGATCCCCAGACATTTCCGATTAAGCATCTTAAGAAAATAGCTAAGGAAGTTATCGAGAAGAATGGTGCAAAAGCTCTTCAATATAGTCCAACAAAAGGAGTTACATGCTATAGAGAAGAATTGGCTAAGTTCTTATCACGTAATAGAGGTCTTAAAGTAGATATCGAGGAAATTGTTGTGACAACAGGTTCACAACAAGCTCTAGACATCATAGCTAGAACACTAATCAATCCTAACGATATAGTTATAGTTGAAGCACCAACATATTTAGCAGCATTGAATGCATTCAGAATTCAAAGACCTAACTTCATAGGCATTCCAATAGATGATAATGGTATGAAGGTCGATGTTCTCGAAGATATATTAAAGAAATTAAGAAGTGAAGGAAAGAAAGTAAAATTCCTCTATACAGTACCTATAGCTCAAAATCCATCTGGTGTTACACTGAGTCCTGATAGAAAGAAGAGGCTACTCGAATTAGCTGAAGAATATGATTTTCTTGTAGTTGAAGACGATGTTTATGGACTTCTAGTCTTCGATGCATCGGTCGATACAACACCACTAAAAGTAATTGACAAAACTGGTCGAGTTATATATGTAGGGTCGTTCAGCAAAATACTATCACCAGGAATGAGACTTGGTCACATTGTTGCACCTAAAGAACTTGCTGATGTATTTGAACGTTGTAAACAAGCTCTAGATCTACATACACCGACTCTAACACAGTATATAGCAGCTGAAGCGTTAAGGAAAGGCATTATCGAAGAGAATTTGCCTAGAATCAGAGAATTGTATAGAAGTAAGAGAGATGTTATGGTTGAAGCCATAGCTGAGAACTTCCCAGAGAATGTCTGGTATACTAAGCCTATTGGAGGTATGTTTGTGTGGGTTAAACTGAACATGAATATAGATACCAAGGAGCTACTACCTAAAGCTGTTGAACGAGGTGTAGCTTATGTTCCTGGTAAAGCATTCTATCATGATATGAGCGGTATCGATACAATGAGGCTCAACTTCAGCTATCCATCTCCTAAAGAGATTAGAGAAGGCATCAAAATTCTTGGAAACCTAATAAAAGAAGTTGCAAAATCATCTCAATAAATCTATATTCCTAGCTTTAACAAGACCTAAATTCAATGCAATCTCTATAGTCCAACCAGCTAAAATACGTGCAATTTCTTCAATAGCTGTAGAAGCCTCGAGATCAAATCCATAGAATTTTTTACAGGCATTTACAGCTGAGTCTCTATCAATTCTAGGTTTAAACCTCTCCATCAACAACTTCTGTAACTGTTCTAGATTTATGCTCTCAGCTTCACGAACAATACGAACAGTGTATTCTAGATCTTCGTTTGTTGGATACGATGATGCAGGGTCTAGACCACGATTCTTCATCTCATCAACATAGATTCTAAGTAGTTCATAGTTTTTAACGATTTTTCCTGAAGCCATAAATGGTAAACTCATAGTATTTCAACCTCAAATCCTTTAAAACCTATCTTATCACGTGATACCCTAGTTCGAAGTGTATTCTCAAGTACTTTACCTATCTCCTCCAGTCTATCCTCCTCTACTATAACTACCAGAAGACTCTTTTTAACAAAGTATCCCAGAACATCTCCTTTAGCTATATAGCTATTGATACACCGATCAATTCTATCCCTTAGATTATTTGTTAAAAAGCCAACACATTCACTAAACCTCTTAGCTTCCTCTATAAATGCTTCAAAGGAGTATCTCTCAATGAAATTCCTATAAGCTCTATAACCACAATAGTAGAGTTTCTCAGCGTATACTCTATGCATATCCTTTGTATGAAGAGGTTCTCTAACTATAGCTGTTAAGACACCATATCTCTTTATAGGTATTGTATCTACAACACCAATACCAGGACCACCAATTTTAAGACGTACAGTAAGACCTTTACCCATGAACTCCGCAATAACATCAGCATAACCAGTTCCTAATACAACTTCACTTACATGAACAGCTTGTGCTATTCTAAGAATAGATCTTATACCTTTACTTAAAGCAATTGCTGTTGTCAAAGAGAGAGCTCTTGAAGCACTAGCTCCATATCCATAACCACGTGGATATACTTCAACTAAATCTATAGGATAGATCTTGTCTCTATCTATTCCTAGAATTTTTAGTGCATAATCTGTTACCTCATCTAGAATGCTACTACTCTCTATAGTTTCACTACAGGGTCTTATTGTAGCTATAGCTCTAGATTCAAGGACTATACCTGCACCAGCACTACCACTATATAGAGGATCTAATCCATTGAATGGATACCAAAAACCAGTTATATGGTATGGAGTATAGACACGTATAATCTTCATTCTCTTCCCTTATCTTCAAGTAATTTCTTGACTAAATCGATTATTGTTCTGGCAACAATATATTTATGAGCTCTACCATACCAATATCTTGATTCATCTCTAAGTATTATGAGAACTTCGTTGTATTCTGAAGCAAATCCAATGTCTTTTCTAGATATAGGGTTAGCTACTATAGCGTCAAGATCATACTCAACAAGTTTTTCTTTAGCCTTTCTCTCCAGCTCTTCAATTGAATCAGCATATTCAGCTGCAAACCCTATAATGATACCATTGAATACTCTACGAATTTCAGAAAGTATTTTAGGAGTTGTAGTCAGTTCCAGTAACAGTTTTTCAACTCTACTACTTATCTTACCCTGAAATCTCTTTAATGGCTTGAAATCAGAAGGTGCAGCAGCCATTATTAGCGCATCAGGTTTGAATTCCTCTATATACTTCGAAAGCGTTTTCAGCATATCTTCAGTACTTATAGCCTCTATACTTTCTATCCATGGCGCAATACCTATCTCTACATGACCATGGACGAGAAGTGTTTTAGCACCTCTAAAGAATGCTTCTTGAGCTATGTATACACCCATTCTACCACTACTAGGATTAGAGATAAATCTAATACTATCAATGAATTCACGTGTAGCTCCAGCAGTAACAATTACCTTGTATCCCTTCAAATCCTCTCCTCTTAAGGTTACAGAAACAATCTTTCTTGCAATATATATAGGTTCTGCCATAACAAGCCTATTGTTAGCTTCAATTGGTGGTAATACTGAGTAACCCTGTTCAAGAAGTATCTTCACAACCTCTATACATTGCTGAGATCTCCATAGATTTAGATGCATTGCAGGTACTATTACAACTGGTTTACCCATACTCCTCATAGATATGGCTGTCAACGTAACAGCGTTATCGCCAATACCATGAGCAATCTTGGACATTGTATTCAGTGTTGATGGAGCAACAACCATACAATCGCATTTTCTAGCTAGAGATATGTGTTCAACACATCCAGTTAGCTCTACAACTGGTTTATGTCCTGTAGCCCATTCAAAGAGTTCTGGTGCAATTATCTTTGAAGCTGAAGGTGTTAGTACTGGATATACATCAGCACCAAACTTTATGAGATATCTAGCTATATCTATAGCTCTATATATAGCAGCACTATAGGTTACACCAAGAACTATACACTTGCCATCAAGTTCATCAGTTATACTCTTCCTAACATCGTTTACAGGATGATGTGCTTCAAGCTCATTCACGATTTAAACCCGAATTAATGAGTATTCTACAGAATATATGGGATGATCGAGGTTGGGAAGAGCTGAAAAATGATGAGACCACTCTTGGTGACCTATTATCCACAACGTATTTCTAGGTATTAGGGCCTCGTCTCTATAGGGGGATTTTGAGCCGTAATAGAGGTCTCGTATTTATTGCCTGTATGTTTTTGGGTATGGGTATAGGGATGATACTTGATCATGTTAGTGCTGGTACAATTATTGGTATGGGTGTTGGCTTTTTAGCTATGGCTTTTATCAATAGATATACAAAGCATAGAGAGGAGAAGATTTCGAGAACTTCAAAGAGTGGAAGTTTACTACCTAGAGCTGTACTGGTATTCATAGGAGTTCTCTTTATCTTGGGAGGACTCTATTTAGCGGGAATAATATCGATACCACAGATAATTTCCTGGGAACACATTGGAGCTTCTGTATTGATAGCGCTAGGAATTATCTTTCTATTAGCAGCATTTGCTTCAAGACATTGATATCAAAATGTTTAATGTGTAAGAGTTATTTCTAACTTAGTTCATCACCTATCTATTGGGTGCTGAGTTATTGCCACGTTCTTCAGGAGATAGAAGGATATGGGAACACCCTATACTGACATTCAATCGTGGTAAGAAAGTAACCTTCTATTTCGAGGATAGAGTTGTTGAAGCTTATGAAGGTGAAAGCATAGCAGCAGCACTATATGCTATAGGTATCGATGTCTTTCACTATAGCCCAAAACTCAATAGACCTAGGGGGGCTTTCTGTATGATTGGTAAGTGTAGTAGTTGTTTCATGATTGTAGATGGTGTACCCAATACTAGAACATGTATTGAGCCAGTAAGAGAGGGTATTAGAGTTTATAGACAGTATGGTCTAGGAGATATATCTAAGACAAGCTCTTCAATTGAAGTTGAAGAAGAAGAAGTTTTTGAAACTGACGTTGTTGTAGTTGGTGGAGGTCCTGCTGGTTTAGCAGCAACACTAGAGTTAGCATCTAGAGGAATAGACGTTGTATTAGTTCACGATCACTTTAGACTTGGTGGTCAACTAGTTAAACAAACACATAAGTTCTTTGGTTCAAAAGATCTTTTTGGTGGTTTAAGAGGTTTTCAGATTGCTGAAGAGTTGAGTAAGAAGATCCTTGAGTATAAAAATGTTAGAGTTTTGTTAAGATCTACAGCCTATGGTGTATTTAGAGATGGTTGGATAGGTATTGCAGATCCAAAGAGGTTGTATCGTGTTAAACCAAAAGCAGTCATAGTTGCTACTGGTGCCTGTGAACAATACCT
>CAZUDD010000081.1:0-6743 GCA_964619665.1 uncultured Desulfurococcaceae archaeon
ACCAAATCCAGAACTCTATATCAAAGCTATTGAGGGTCTCGATATCGATAAGAATATGTGTTTCGTTATCGGTGATTCATGGAGAGATGTTGAAGGAGCTAAGAAAGCTAATCTAAAAGCAGTTCTCGTATTAAGAGATAGGTCTGTTCTAGATAAACTGACTATGAAACCTGACCACATAGCTAAATCACTTCTTGACGCCATAAACTTCATAGAGAAAGAACTGATCTCCTGTAGAGACTAGGTATTTCAACTACATAGCTATTTAAACTACTATCAATTAGAATACTGGTTTTCTCAGCAATAACAAGTGTTCTCTTCATCCATGTGAGAGTATATAGGGTTTGAAAGTTTCACCGAGAGTAAAGCTCGTGAATAGGTATGTATATGAAGAACATAACAAAAACACTATCAAATCACCTAAAATCCATAGCTACAAAATCTGTGAAGAGTATCTACACCACTATAAAGAATAGCATAGAGCTTAGAAACACATCCAGACTACATAGCGAAGAAATGTATAGAGAGAATCGCGAAATATCAAAGCTAAAAAGAATAGCTAGAGATCAAGAAATAGTGTGTATGTACTATCCTCAACCAGTATGTCTAGACTTTAGAAAATCTAGAAGATATTAATTCTCTCAATCAGTATTGACATGATCAATATAGCATTTTAGTTTTTTAGAATATCTTGCTATGGAGATACCTAATGATATCTACTAAGATATTTATAGAGCTTTTAAAGAAATGGATTCAGTTTGTTGACAGAAAACAAGAACTTAATCAATTAACAGATCTTGCATTCAAGGGCTATCCATTTCCTATAGCTATCTATGGACCTGAAGGTTGTGGAAAAACTACTCTTCTAAAGGTCCTTATAGAGCATATCTCTAGGTATAGTGATGTAGTAGCACTATATGTTGATGCCCTCGAAGAAAAAGAGTTGAATAGAGCTATACTCGCACCTTCTACTAGTATATGGAGTATCCTCGAATCATTCTCTTCTTTAATACCTATTGGTGTTAATCTAGCCAAGAATATTATGTCACTTATTAGGTTAATCTACGAGAGAATCTCTTTAAAGAATAAGAAGTTAGTTATTGTTGTTGATGATGTTTATAGAGCGATTGGTTTTGAAGATGTTGATAGATATACTAAGATGTTGTATGAATGGATAGGCTATCTACATCAAAAATACGATATAGAGAGTGTTTGTATAGTGTTAACTACGTCTGAGGGCGTTTCGAAGAGAATTCTTTCTAGACATACCTATGTCCATATATACATGATTTGGAATCTACCTAGAAAAGGATTTGAAGAGTTGGTGCAGCAGCTGGAGGTACCGAGTAGTGTTGGTGTTGATGAGCTATGGTATTTAACAGGTGGTAATCCACGTGCATTGATAGAGATTGCTGCTCTTAGATGGAATGTTAAGAAGTGGTGTAGTTATCTGTTTGAGAGAAGAGTTTTACCGTCTATAGAGGATCTTGATAAGGATAGACTTCGTAGACTTGTTGAAGATCCTGATTCTGATTGGAGTTTAGCTAGGGAGTTAGAGAATAGGGGATTAATGATTGAGTTAACTAGATCTCTCGCTATAGGGTATATACCTAGAGAAGATGTTGATCTTGGGATTGGAAGTAGATGGGCTTGGCAACTACCTATATATAGAAAGCTTGTTATGGATTGGTTAAGCTCATAGGGATCTATTTCCAGTATTCAGGTTTTACACTATGTCTGTCTCACGGTTTTACCTATTTCATCTCTTAAACACCATAATCCTTCGTATGGATCTATAATCACTATGCCTAGTTCATGAGCTAGTCTATCACTAACAACAACTTCTTCTTCACCAGGTAAAATAGATGCTTTTGCGGATACACTTATCGAAGATCTATCGCCTAGTATTAGCTCTACTACAATATCTTCTCTAGCTCTAATACCCGATACACTACCACCACCAGCAACTACATACATACATAGAAACTTCATCAGATACACTAAGTCCAAGAACTTATGCTAGAGAAGGAGGTAAAACAATTTCTGGTTCTTCAGCTTCAAAACCACTGTTGATTAAAGCTGAAGTCTCTATACATCGACTACTGCATATCCTTATCCTTACTCTTACTCCCAAGCTTTAACACCTTAACAAGCCTCATCTTACCAATTCTCTTTTTGCGGGAACTAATGAAAGGCATAATGAACCCCCATATGGTATTCTGTTCAAGCTCTATTAAGGTATCTCAACGAAAACCTCATTCTTCTTTTTTCCTAAGAGGCTTTATACCCCATAGCTCTTCAGCTAATCTCTCAAATCTCTCTATAAACATCTTTCTGAAGCCTATGTATATACCACCTACTTTACCACCAATAAAACACCATGACTCAGTATCTAGATACATACACTATGTTGTACTACTATTCATTATATACAGTATTTGCATTTAACGTCTTGATTTTTTGGTCTTTTAGCTAGGTATACAAGTACTTTTTCAGAACTCCTTACAATACTGTTTATCTCTATATCGATGATCTTCATAACATTGTGTGATACTATTGTTTCAGTAAGCGCTATTTACTGTGGTTATGCTGTTATTGCCTGTATAAAAGGTATTGAGTTAAGACTTAGAGATGTTGTTAAGAAGCTTGGTCTAAAATACGTAGTTATGGTTTTACTCGTAATGTTGTTTACAACAGTACTATTCATAATCTTCAAAACTATTATAACACCTTTCATTCCTCAGCAATACCCTATACAGTACTATCCAACACCATACCACGAATATTTAGTCAAGAGATTATGTCCTACTATACCAGACATAATAGCATCCATACTTACTATACCAATGAATGTGCACCTCTATATGTATATAGTTAGACACTATCTAATGAAGGTGTTAAAGATGTACCATGCATAGGCGTTGTTTCTCAGTGATACTCCAGCACGGAGAAGATGAGAGAGAAGATGAGAGGTTAGAGTAAGGTGTGGACAAAACTTCTGTGTTACGAAGAGGACTATTGCTATTCTCTTTATTGGTTCTGTCATTGACGGAGTACGTGATTGCGATGGTAATGATGTATTCCATATGTTGTTGAGAAAACTGAGAGGAATTGTATACTAGTGCTTGTGCTTGAATAGAGGTACGGATAGACGATCGAATAATTAATAAGTGTATTCATTGTATGGTATGTATGGGGTTGACATAGACATGGCTCTTCTACCTGGGTACAAGTGGCTTGAGGTTGTTCCTGATAAACGTGGTGGTAAGCCTACGGTGAAGGGTACGAGAGTTTCTGTTGATGATATTCTCGAAATGCTTGCTGCTGGTTGGAAACCTGAAGAGGTTGCTGAAGAGCTTGAGATTCCGTTAGAGGCTATATACGAAGCACTAAGATTTGCATCGAAAGTATTGAAGAAGGTTACAGTGATCGCTGAAGCTTCTAGCTGATGAAAATATACCTAAGAAGCTGATATCACTTCTAAAAAGAGATAATGTAGACGTTATCCATCTACAAGATATAGATATAAGAGGTGTTGATGTTTAGGATCTGATTAGAATAGCAAATCAACTTGAGAGAACAATACTAACGAATACTAACGAGAGACTTCGATTTTGCTACATTACGTCTTCTATCATTAACAAAGAATGGAGTGATCTACATCTTCTATCAGCCTTCTAAAGATGAACTACCAAGATTAGCTAAGCGAATCACCACTATAGCTCGACAACTAGGATCTAAACCTCAAATGCTTGTAGTTATAGAACGTGAACATGTAGAGATCTATGGTTGATACTATTATCACCTATCTACTTCTACACATCTATACATCGCTATAGAAGTTCTTGTTGTACTCACTATAAATACCCCAACTTCTCTTCTTAATAACATTCTCTAGAATACTTTTAGTGATATTGAATGGTCTATACTAAAACACAAATAAATACTCATCACATGAAACTCTAAAATTTTGTTAATTCAATTCGTGTCTTTGGATTAATAACAAGCTTCTCAATATCGGAACTATCATATATCATTCCTTAATACAGAGTGTACTCTATGCAAATCTAGACCTGATATACTCAACTGCAGAGTTTATTAGTTTAAATCTAGGCTTATAACTATGGGTCTGGATATGCTATTAGTTAAGACTAAGATTGGACGCAAGGGAGTTCTCTATCTCCCTATCGATGTTAGACGTGCACTTGGCGTTGAGGAGGGTAGTGAAATCCTTATAATTGTTAGGAATGGTGAGGCTATTATACGTCCTTTAAAGTCTATTTTTATTATGGGAGCTGAAGCTAGAAGAATTTCCGAGATCAGTATTGAAGAGTTTGAATGTGAATCCGAAGCTTTACAGGAAGAACTCTATGGCTCTAAAGATACTGTTGGATTCTAGCTATATCTTACCTGCATTCGGTATAGCCCTCAAAAATATATCTAAAGAGGATCTCTTGAAGCTAGAGCAGTTTCGAGTTGAAGGGATTGCTCAATACTATTACTCACCAATTGTATGGATAGAGATAGTACCTAAGGTACTAAGAGAATATAGCATCAAGAGGCTTGCCATAGATATAAGGATGTTTGAACAGGTTGTAATTGCTCTTGAAAATAGTGCTCAACGTATAGATCCAGGGCCAATAGCTCTGAGAATAGCAACTAAATTGCGTATTCTAGGCCATAGAGACATAATTGACAATATGCTCTATGGCATAGCTATAGAGAATAACCTACTGTTTCTGACTATTGATAAGGAATTCAAAGAGTTTCTTCAAAGTCATGGATTGGATACCTCGATGATTATTGACCATAAACAACTCTTCAATAAATTAACTAAGAGATAAGTTCTTTGTTGGCCATTCTTGATATAATCGCTTACTTAATAGTGAAGACTTTAGCGCTATGATTCCGTACACTATAATGAACGAGTGAATATCAAAGAATTGTATTCATTGAATCCAGTAAAGTAATGGTAATGTTTTAAGCGTATTACTTAAAGCCATGAAAAGTCATTCGTAGGCTATGCTAGTTCTAATAGTATGAATTGTAGGTATATTGCTATTGCTATTAATGCTAAGAGGATTTCTAGTATTAATCGAGTTCTAGGATTCTTAACTATCTGTATTAGTAGTGCATACCCTGTATATCCATGGACTATAGCTAGTGTTAATAGCATAACTCTTATCAATGGTGATGTGTGTATAGCAAAACATGTATATCTATCCATTAACCCAAACGTTATTGTTTCAACAATACCTGGTTTTATTAATCCATAACCTGATAATGCATAGATATATCCTAGAAATGCTAGTGGTAGTGATGTAGCAATTAATAGGACTCTATATATCATGATTTTCTTCATCTTCCCACCGTTCTATTCTAGGATATGAGTCCAGCTGCTTTTCTCTGTTCTTCTATGTATTTAGCGATCTCTTCTTCAGTGATCCTATATGGTTTTACTGGTACTCCAACAGGTATTATATACAGTGGTTTTTCGTTTGGTGAAGCACCAACTATTTTCTGTACCCAGTCATCATAGAATGCACCAACGACAACAGTTCCAAGACCAAGTGCAGTTGCCTCTAAATAGATGTTTTGTCCTGCATGACCAACCTCCATATGTACATACCTAATACCTCTCTCTCCATAGACACGTGTTGTTCTCTCATAGATTGCCATAATGACTATGTCTATAGCTGCTTCTTCAACCCATTTTTGACCTAGTGCAGCTTTAGCAAGCTCTTTCCTATAATCACCTTCTTTAACGAGTATTAAGCTATGTGTATATGGATCGTATTTGTAGATACCAGCTCTAAGATAAGCTGTTCTGTTTATCAAAACTGTTTTCTCACCAACAACAACATATATAACTAGAGGATATGTAGCACCAGCACTAGGACAAGTCTTAAAACCATACCTAACCTCATTGATGCCATATGCAGCCCATAGCAACTGGGATAGCTGTTCAAGCGTTATTGGCTCTGAAGTGTACTCCCTAATACTTCTTCTATATGCAAGTGCCTGTTCTATAGATATAACATTAGTTCTAATCTTTGGATATGGTAACAGGACAACAGTTCTATTAACGATGGTCATTCCCTCAGTAGGTGTTGGTGTAATTCTCTCACGGTATATATGGAGAAATAGCATAGTTACAGAAATACATACGAGTATCGCTATAACAGCTAGAATAGCTATAACAACAATATTGATCCTTATCTTAGAGCTAGTCATAGAACCCTCATAATATGTAGATGTTGTACAGTAATGTATGTTCAATAACATCGCTATAGCCATGAAGATAAACACCTATCTATGGTCTATGAGAGATATACAGGTTTTATATGTGATAACACATAGTAGAGACTTGAGATAGTGTTGTATCTATGTGATGACACGGCATGCGCTGAAAAGTGATGAGGGCGTTGAATACTGAACTCTATTGTTTATGAGGATGTATGTTATGATACGTTTTAGAGTATTTGTTGAGGGCTTAGGTAAATGGATTGAATTTGTTGATAGAGATCTAGAGATCAATCAGTTAACATCTCTGGCTAATAGGGGATATGCATTTCCGATAGCAGTTTATGGACCTGAGGGATGTGGCAAGACAACTCTATTTAAATTCTTTATTGAGATTTTGAAACAGTATAGTGATTGTATCGGAGTATATGTTGATGCTCTTGAAATCCAAGATCTTTCACATGCCATAACCTCTACACTCCATAAAATCTGGGACTTTG
>CAZUDD010000082.1:0-6683 GCA_964619665.1 uncultured Desulfurococcaceae archaeon
ATCTAGTTCTAAGCCAAGCTTTAGAAGCTCTATTAATTCATCTAGTGTCTGAGGACATAGAAAATTCTTATCCTGAAGTATACATGTGAACACGTACTCCACTAATATGCTACCTACATTCTTTATTGAGTCCATAACCTATCCCCAACTACTCTTTAGGTTTATAAAAAGCGCCAAAACTTTCGGGTATCCGATCGTAGCTATAATGTGAATAGGGCTCGCAGTTTTTGCTCTCTCCAAAATACGAAGGTACTTCGGTGTCAATGTGAGTCTCTTTCTAGGTCCAGAGAGCATAGCATTTATAAAGGATAGAATAGAAAAAGAGTTAACTCTATGTCGTACTGTTGCTGAGAAATACCTTGACTATATACTTCCTTCAACAAATGAGATAGAGATCTATAGATCTATAGAGACTGAGTATGACTGTATTGCAGGTATTGATGGAAGTATATCTAGACCATTAGTTCTAGGTCCTGCACTCTTAGCTTTGGTTTCAGCTGTTGGAATAGTGATAGATGCTAATGATAGAAAGAGTAGTGTTTTTGGACCTAGAATTGAGGTAGAGGTAGAGATTGATAAAGGTGATCCAGAAATCGTGAAGAGGATTCTAGAGATAAAGATGTTTAGACTTGAAGTAGATATGCTTCAGAAAGTTATTGAGAGATTGAGGAGTTGTTGCAGTAAATCGATAGTGTTTATTGATGGGCCTATAGTTGATCCACCCTCAGTACCTGATATAGTTAAACAGCGTAGAGACTATAGAGAATATCTTAAACTTCGCGTTAATACAATAGCTAATGGTCTAGATAGCGGTATAGACATTGTCGGTGTTGTCAAGAGGATTAGAGGAACAAGCATCACAAACTATCTAAGAAAGACAGCTAGAGATTCTGTACCAGAGTGTAGAGATGATATCGTTATCGTAAATGCGTTCTCTCTGCTTAAATCTGCATTAAATGGAGTACTAGATGACTATATCCTCATAACCAAGGTTATGGAGATAGAGGTTCCGGAATATCGTGAATATGTTGATCTAGGTTTAAGGGTATACTCGTTCTTTACATCACTTACCAAAGATAAGATCAGGATTATTAGAATGGATATTCCTATAGTTAACAAAGATAGTGCTGAGGAAGACAGAATACTTAGTAAAGCTATATCGATAATATCTTCAATTCGTGATTGGTCTAGCAATAGCAGTGGAATACCATTGATTATCGATTTAGCTCATAGGTACTGTACAATACCTCAGGATACTATGAAGAAGATATTCTCTGGGATTATTCATGAGGTGCTAGGTGATTTAATTGATAGAGTTGAAGATATCGATACGTATCTAGATGAAATTCTTGGATAGGTGAGTCTATGGGTATACTTATAGGTTATACTCTATCTCAGGCAACTTCTAGAAATGTCTTGATACATCCATGTACTGAAGCTAGGAACTTAATTAGAGAAGGTATGTATGTAGTCATAGAATCCGTGTATAATGGTCATAGAGAGAGGTTTCTAGGTATCATTACGAGAATTCTAGCAGAACACGATCTCTATAGACCTGATATAAAGTTTCTTGACATCATTGTTAAAAGGCATAGATATGTAGGAGATACATCACAAACTCGTATTGTAGTTCAGGCATCGATAATAGGTGTGTTTAGAGGTAATACATTGGTTTCTTCAGATAGACCACCACTGCCTGGTTCTGAAGTATATATTGCTGAATCGAGAGATCTAGTTCCAATCTATGGCTATGATGTTGAGAAGGGTATTGCTTCTCACCACATAGTTTTAGGCTCTATATATGGATATGAATCTAAGGATATACCTGCAGTTCTTGATCTTAGAGCACTCACAATGCATTTAGCAATTATAGGAACTACTGGTAGTGGTAAATCGAATACTGTTGGTGTTATAATAGAGAGTCTAGGTAGAAAAGAACGTATTGATATAGGTACGAACATCTCTATGAAGACAATACCTGTGATGGTTATAGATGCTAATGGAGATTACATAGATTATTTTGAAAAACCATCGTTGGTACCATCATATAGCCATGTGTATCACATTGTATTCCATAGCAGTCCTGCTCATAGAGAAGGAATTATATCTACGGAGAAAACACATAGAATCCTCTTGAATCTAGATCTAAACGTTTTCACGGGGTCTGAGCTAGCTGAATTAATTCTTGCTCTATACCATGGTGGAAGAATAGAGGGAAAAGAACTTCAACTATCATATCTATCAAGAATTCTAAGCAATATCTCTAGAATTGAAGTATATGCACCTCAGTGTATATCTATGGATAGAGTTGATTTGAACTGTATTGTTAGAAACATAGAGAGCTTGATAGCTATGATAAATGAGGATCGTGAAAAGCGAAGAGTACACTCAATGACTGCTGATGCTGTTATAAGAGCTCTTGAGGTTTTCTATAATCGTGTTGTTGAGAAATGGAGGTTAATAGAAGTCAATTCTACTAAAATCAACGAAGACTTTATAGATAGGATAACAGCACCTGGTTCACCAAGTCTAGCAATTGTTGATTTCTCATCGTATGGTGCAGTAGGTGTAGAACCAGAAATTAAGCAGTTGATAGTGTACTATCTGCTTACACTACTATTCAATAGATTTACATACTATAGAATTCGTGGTGATCCAAGACTACTACTATTCATTCTTGAAGAAGCTCAAAACTATGCCCCAAACACATCTGTTTACCCTATAGGTTTTAGTGTTGCTAGGAAGATACTTGCAACAGTTGCTACACAAGGTCGAAAATTTGGTTTATGTCTATGTCTAGTAACTCAAAGACCAAGTTATGTAGATCCTATCGTTATGAGTATGATAAATACATACATAATACACAGAATTTCACCTGGTGATCTATCATTTGTAAATAATGTTACTGGTGGTTTACCAAGACATGTTAGAGCTAGATTGACAACCATGGAGACAGGCTTAGCTGTTGTTGTAGGTCAAATGAATATATTTCCACATCCACTCTATGTAAAGGTCTATAGAAGGGCTAGTCATAGAATGGGCTCTTCTACTTAAAGATATCCTCAATAAACTCCTTAACAACCATCCATAGCTCAGTATAACAGGGATTCAAATCAATACTTAGTGGTGTAATAGCGATACATCCTTCTACTTCTACTGCATATGTATCTGTTTCTGGTTCATAGTTAACACTCTTCGTGTATAGCCAATAATATGGTTTTCCACGAGGATCAAATCTTTTCTCAAAACCTGCTTTCCATCTAAGTCTAGCAGCTTTAACTACTCTAACACAGTTTCTAAATTTTTCAACTCTTGGTAAGTTTATGTTTAGTAGATCAACACCTTTAGGTAATCCATACTCTATAACAGCTCTAGCAATCTTCTTGACGTAGTTCATGACCATGTACCTTATACTCTCTGATTTAAGCTCGTCAAAGCTAGTGACATAGGCTGAAACTGCTATAGCTGGTATTCCAAGAAGTGCTGCTTCGATAGCTGCACCAACTGTACCGCTGTAGAATATGTGTTGAAGTGTAAGATTCTCACCTACATTGACACCAGATAAAACTAGATCTGGTTTAAATCCAAGAGCTTCTATAGCTAGGTGTATCACGTCAACAGGTGTTCCATCAGTTACAACAACTCGAACACCATTTACAGTCAATTCATATACTCTTAGAGGTCTTGTAAATGTTATTGTATGGCCTATAGCTGATCTAGGATACTCTGTTGAGAAGGGTAGTACTTCACCTAGATCCTTAGCTGCCTCATATAGTAGATATAGTCCAGGACTAACATAGCTATCATCGTTTGTTACAAGGATCTTCGCCATGATCTTTAACCCTCTACTGATTATATCGTGTATAGCCTAGGATTGTTATCATATTAATATTAACACTAGACTAAGGTAATGAGTGGTGCTGGAGAATGGATATCGAGAGGTATCAGAGACAATTACCGATAATAGGAGAAGAAGGTCAAAGAAGACTAGCTAGTTCTAGTGTTTTAGTTGTTGGTCTAGGTGGTCTTGGTAGTATTGTGAGTATGTATTTAGTGGCTGCAGGTATTGGTAAGCTCATACTCGTTGATAAGGCTAAAGTGGATAAGCCAGATCTAAATAGACAGTTACTATATACAGAGAAAGATATTGGTAAATCTAAAGCATCTATAGCCTGTAAAAAACTCAAAGCGCTGAATAGCGATGTAGAGCTATACTGTATTGATAAAGAGTTGACTGAGGATATAGCTAGGGAACTAGTATCTAGAGTAGATGTTGTTGTTGATGCACTAGATAACTGGAGAACAAGATTTATACTTAATAAGGTTTGTATTGAAGCACGAAAACCACTTGTTCATGGTGGTGTAGAGGAGTTCTATGGACAGATAACAACGATTATACCAGGAAAAACACCTTGTCTAAGCTGTTTTATTCCACAGAAAATAGAGGAGAGGAGCGTCAATGTTTTGGGGCCAACACCTGGTGTTGTAGCTTCGATTCAGTCTATGGAGGTTATAAAGTTGTTGACTGGTATTGGCTCTGTATTAGCTGGTAAGATGATGTTGATAGATCTTCTCAACAACGATGTTAAGGTGATAGAGCTAAAACGAAATCCTAGATGTCCTGTGTGTTCAGGTATTACTTCGGGTTCTAGCTGAATAGCTATGCTTTTTGAACTTCTACCTCTATACCAACAATACTCTTCAGTGTATCCTCTATTGGACAGTGATCTTCAACAAACTTTATGAACTCTCTAAGTCTAGCTTCATCTGCATCTGTAGATACCTTCACAACAACCTTAATTCTTTGAATACCTGGCTTAACGTCTTCTCCTTCAAATCCTCTCGGGTCATACTCTCCCTCAACTGTTATATCCATAGAATCTATTTTCAAACCAAATCTCTGTTCATGTCTACGAGCAGCCATACCTATACAACCAGCTAACGAAGCTAAGAGATATTCTACTGGTGTTGGACCAGCATCTTTACCACCTACCTTCTCTGGTAAATCCATGACTATTCTATGGTTTCTAGCTATAGCTTCAACAACATATCCTTCTAATAGTCTAGCACTTATTCTAACCCTCTTTAAGCCCATGGTTATCACATGGAGAAGATTGTAGGATCTAGAAAATAAGTGTTGTTGGAGAATAGCTGTTTTGTTTTATCTACGTAGGTACTTCCTTAGGATGTGTGCAAATGGTGGTAGTATCCTGCTCTGAACATAGATTGTTGTTGGGCCTTCTACTTCAACAATAATTCCTTCACCACCAAAGAGAAATGATTTCCAACCACCAAACTTTCTCACTCTATACCTAGTATTTGCTGGCATTGCAACAAAGTGGAAGTTGTCTATGATGGTTTTTTCACCTGGTCTAAGATCTATTCTGTCTATAGCTCCATAGCTTTCAACCCATACAATTCCATGACCTTTAACTTTGAGCCATACAAGCTCTCCTTCAGCTAGAAAACCCTTGAAGCCTCTCCATGCAATGCTAAGCTCTATATCTCCATAGTGAGCGAGATAGCTTGTATCCTGAACAACCCATTCATCTCCTTTAAGCTCAATAGCATGTATATCACCTGGAAGAGCAGGTGCAAACCATAGTTCTGCACTAGATTTAGCTCTATAGGTATTCACAAAGAATGTCTCTGTAGCACCAAGAGCTCTCAAAAAAGCCTTAGCTATACCACCAGCGGTATGAGTCTTAATCTCGATATCACCACGCATCAAAACCATAGCACCAGCTTCAGCGGTAATCTCTTCACCAGGATCAAGCTGTATCTTAAGAATAGAATAGGATGGCTTATGCTCAACAGACCACTTCAAATAAAACACCTCACAGAATAGATATAGCTAGGAAATAGAAAAGTCTATAGGTCTACATCAACAGGTACAACACAGTATACAAAGATAAAAATAACCAAAGGTAGCAAAGCTTTACAAACTTGCTTCACAAACCTACATCTAGGTTAGAAACCAGTGTTGTGGGCCCGTAGCTCAGCTTGGATAGAGCGCCGGCCTGCGGAGCCGGAGGTCCGGGGTTCAAATCCCCGCGGGCCCGCCACACAATGGAATTCCCACAATCACTAAACCAATAAAGAACAGAATATAACTGATATATTGCACGGTGATGACTTCAGTCGTGCAATATACTACTACTTCGCAGCTGTGATATGTATAGAATAGAGTTCTGATGAAGTTCTGCAATACTCTATTCCTCGCCAATGCAATCATCATCAATTCCTAGCTAGTTACCTGGCCTCTACGAGTAGTTACCCGATAACCTGTTTATATATGTTGAAAAGTGTAGAATATGCGAAGATTCTCCACCTTAGTGACGGCGAAGGTCTTCGATATATGGCCTATTGTCAATTGCTCCGTAATTACCCGATTCATGGATGCTACGACACCTTGGACAGAATTCGATATAGAACTCTAGTTCAAAATATTCTTAGCAAATGATTAAGAGGATTTCTCATATAGGTTTCTATCGGTTTCGATAGTCTCTCAACTCATTTGCTTAGCTAACCAGATTGTCCCTGATGCTGAAGCAAGTTCTTAGAGCTAGTTTCAAGATTCTCAACGATGTGAAGGAGCTTAGGCCTAGAGAAGTCTATGTAATGTTTAGCGGTGGTAAGGATAGTCTCGTGGTCCTAGACCTAGCTATGCAGGTATTCAGAGA
>CAZUDD010000083.1:0-6635 GCA_964619665.1 uncultured Desulfurococcaceae archaeon
GTGCTATAGCCTCGATATACCAAGAAAAAGTCTATTCATTCTCTATAGATAAAGGCATACTACTAAATGACAAACCATTGAAGAGACAGCGTAAACCTCAACCAATAATAATTGCTTATTGCGATGATATAGACCAAGTAGCAGCCATATACAGATTCAAAGATTTAAGAAGAGATAAGAAGGCTACGAGGATAAGAGCCTTAGGAAGTATCTCCCTAGATCTCATGTTGCTTGCAGAGAATGCTATTGAATTAGTTGTAGACATGAGATCACGACTTAGGAATACCGATATAGCAGTACCATATATTATACTTCGAAATATCGGTGTACCAATAACAGATCTTGAAGGTAACGACCTTGGCTCTATACCTATAAATAAACTTTATGAAGGCTTGAACTTGGTTGCGGCATCAGATGTCGATACTCACAGGAGTTTTCTAGGAATCCTTAGGTCTGGTCTACGATAAAGGATAGAGCCTAAAACCTCTACCAGGTTCAATTTCAACTCTAAATGCTCTTCTTTCATGATTCGTCATTCTCATCTTCTTTATTATGAGGTATCTTCGAACTTCTTTAGCTCTTTCAACATCATCCATCCATAGATGGAAAACGCCATCAGCAATGTGTTCAAGACCAAAACCGAAGGTACTCTTTGTAGTCATGGCATATTGACTCACTAAGTATGCTGTTACGTTTTCTCTATGGGTAGCTATTTTGAGTTCATAGCTATACTTACGTGCCATAGCAGGTTTATCAGCCCAAAAAGCACTCATAGAGTCAATTATTAGCCTTACGTGTCTAGCTGGAGATTTAGCTTTTTCACTCTTTAAAACACCTAGTATTTTGTATGCTTCATGAATAGCCGCTATCAACGTTTGGATATCTAGAGCTGCAAACCTCCTCTTCTTTACTGATTCACTATCTGTTGGAAATGTTTCAGCCATTTGACGAGCGATTTTGAGAAGACCAAAGATATCGATTACAACTATTTGAGGAGTTTCTTCAGGTTCTTTAGAGCTAGATATATCGTATATAGCATATTGATCAAAGTTCATACCAAATTGTTTTGCTTGCCTAACAACATCACGAAACTCAGCTTCGGTTGTAACATAGACGACAGGATCTCCACTCTGTAGACCTGCCCATGCAAAATGAAGGCATAGAATACTCTTACCAGTTCCAGGTTCACCTGTTATAGCGACCCAACTCCCCTTCGGGATACCTCCCTCAAGTGCTTGATCTAATTCAGGAACTCCAGTAGATATCCTCGTAGTTATATCCTTTTTCTTCAAGGGTTTGGTTGCAACTTTTCTCTCAATTGCAGCGCTATATTCTCTAGTTGTTCTTAAGCTCTGCTCTTTTTCGAGTTCTTCAAGTTCTTTCTCAATAGCTTTTAGTTCTTCCTCGCTCAATTCATTCAATTCTTCCTCGTTAAACATGCTCTCCATCCCTTGAGTAGATGTACTCTCTAACAACGCCTATAACTCCATACACTTCCTCGAACTCAATATCAAGAGTATTAAAATACTTCGGGAGCTCTCCATTCGCCCCATATATCTCTAAGAGTTTTACTAATTTCGCCGAGTGTAGCTCTAGATCTAATAGCCTCTATTATAAATGGCATTAGATTTTCATCTTCCTTCTCAGCAGCTCTTCTCAGTTCATCAAGTGCTGATCGCAGTTTTACTGGGTCTCTATTCGATCTATACTCATTCAATCTCTTAATGACTCTATCCCTTACTTCAGGATTAACCTTCAACACTTCGAACTTTGGAATTTCCTCTTCTACAAAGATATTGACTCCTATTATCGGTATCTCACCGCGTTCAACCTTCAACTGGTATTCATATGCTGCTTTAGCTATCTCAGCTTGAGGCCATCCTGCTTCAATAGCTTTTAACATACCTCCCATAGATTCAATTCTATCTATTATCTTCCACGCCTCTTCCTCTAGCATATCTGTAAGCCATTCCACATAGTATGAACCTCCTAGAGGGTCAATAGTATCGACAACACCGGATTCGTAGAGTATAACTTGTTGAACTCTTATCGATAATTTTACAGCTTCTTCTGTTGGTAAACTTAGAGCTTCATCATAGGAGTTCACGTGTAGGGATTGACAACCTCCTAGAACTGCTGCCAAAGCTTGAATCGTTGTACGGATTAAGTTTACTAGTGGTTGTTGAGCAGTAAGCTGCACACCAGCTGTTTGAACATGGAATCTGAGCATCATAGATCTCGGGTTTTTAGCTCCAAACCACTCCTTCATGATTCTGGCCCACATTCTCCTAGCAGCTCTGAATTTCGCTACTTGTTCAAAAAGGTTCGTTCTTGCAGCAAAGAAGAAACTAAGCCTTGGTGCAAAATCGTCTACACTCTTTGGCCATCCCTGGACTTTACCTCTCTCTAAGACCCACCTAACATACTCTATACCATCAGCTAAGGTGAACGCTATTTCTTGAGCTGGTGTTGCACCAGCTTCTTCGAAGTGATACCCCGATATAGAGATGCTATTCCATTTAGGCATCTCTTTAGCACACCAAATAATTAGATCCGTTGCGTATCTCATTGAGGGGATTGGAGGATAGATGTAGTTGTTTCTAGCAATGAACTCTTTGAGAATATCGTTTTGAACAGTACCTCCTAATACATGACGTGGTATACCACGGCTTTCAGCAACGAGTATATACATAGCTAAAATCTCCATTGCTGTTGCATTTATGGTCATAGAGGTTGTTATCTTGTCCATCGGTATATCCTTGAATATTATGTTCATTTCTATGGGTGTTGGACAAGATACACCTACTTTGCCAACCTCATAGTACGCTAGTGGATGATCTGGGTCTAGACCAAGCTGTGTAGGTAGATCAAACGCCATAGAGAGTCCTGTTTGACCAACACTTATCAAGTAGCGATATCTTGCATTAGTGTCTTCTGCTGATCCATATCCTGCATACTGTCTTATAGTCCAAGGCCTTCCTCTATACATTGTTGGATAGACTCCACGTGTAAATGGGTATGCACCTGGAAAGCCTAGCTTTTCTAAATAATTCCAATTCCTCTCATAGAGATCAAGTGGGGTGTACAGTCTCTGAACAACAAAGCCTTGCTCAGTCAAGAACTCTTGTTTTCTCTCTGGTAATTTCTTAAGTATTGGTTCAAGAACCTCTTTTTCCCATTCTTTTAGCTTCTCACGAAGTTTTTCAATATAGCTTCTATCCCACATTAATATCATCCTAATGCTCTATTCTCTCAACAAGTTCGAGTAAAACACCATGGATAGATTTGGGATGTACAAAGCTAATCTTTCTTTCTCCAGCAACAATACGAGGTTCTTCATATATGAGCTGGAATCCCTTAGCCTTCAATTCCTCTAAAGCTTTCCCTATATTCTCTACCCTTAGAGCTATATGATGAAGACCTTCACCACGCTTCTCAATGAATTTTCTGACAGTACTATCCTCAGATGTTCCTTGAAGAAGCTCTATCTGTACATCACCAATCTTGAAAATCGCAATTCTGACCTTCTCTTCTGGTACCTCCTCAATCTTAATTGGATCAACTCCAAGAATCCTCTTGAAATTCTCAATAGCTTTGTCTAGATCTGAGACCGCTATTGCTATGTGGTCAATTCCAAGAATCTTCATTTCTTCTCCTCCTCACGGCGTCTTTTCTCCTCAGCTAATTTTCTATATACTTCAACTATTTTACTTAGCGGTGTACCAGGACCCATGACTTCACGAACTCCAAGTCTCTTAAGTTCATCATAGTCTTGAGGTGGTATTATGCCACCTACAATGACAGGAACTTCAACGCCTTTCTCCTTCATTATCTTCATCAGATCCGATATCAATTCTATGTGAGAACCTGAAAGAATGCTTATACCAATTACATCAACATCTTCTTCAATAGCTGTTCTAACTACGTTTTCTGGTGTCTGATGAACACCTAGATAAACAACATCAAAGCCTGCATCTCTTAAAGCTCTAGCAATAACTTTTGCTCCTCTATCATGTCCATCAAGACCAAGTTTAGAAACTAAAACTTTGAATTTACGCTTATGCTCAGTTGACTGTGCCGACATAGACTACACCTCATAGTATTTCAGCATAACTCAGTCTGTAGTTTATAGGAAAGGATTTTTCCTAGTACTTGTATGAAAGAAGATAAGCTTTATATCTATGTGTTTTCTGAGGAAAAGCCACTGGTTAATAGCCTTGAACCTAGAACAGCTTTTAGATCTAGCTATCAAGACTAGGGATAAGAAGGTAATAGCAAAGCTGTTATCAGCTATAGAAGAAGGTAGATACAGAGAATTACCGGACAATGTGTTCTCTGAGCCTAAGGCTCATATAATCGGAATCACAGGTGCACCTGGTGTTGGAAAAAGCTCGCTGATAAACCATATTGTAGCAGAACTACGTAGAGAATCAAAAAGTGTCGCCATACTAGCAATAGATCCTTCAAGTCCAGTTAGTGGAGGTTCATTTCTAGGAAATAGAGTACGAGTACGTAGTCTAGATGACGAAACATTCTTTAGGAGTATCAGCACACCTCCTGAACAATCTATACCTATAGAGGCTATGTTGATGATGGAGCTTTTCAATACTATAGGTTTCGACTATATTATAATTGAAACTCCTGGAGCAGGTCAAGTAAATGTCTCGATTTCTGATCTTGTTGATACAACAGTTGTAGTATTACAGCCTCTTGCGGGCGATGATATTCAGAGTCTAAAGGCTGGTTTAATGGAGGTAGGAGATATATACGTTATAAACAAGTCTGATTTACCTTCTGTAGATATCTTTGAATTACAACTAAAGATGTTCCTCGGTGACAGAAGACGTGGTTCATGGAATATCAAGATAATTAGGACTTGTGCTTTGAGTGGTAATGGAGTTAAAGAACTAATTGATATAGTTAAGGAACATCTAAAATTCCTTGAGAGTTCAGGTGAAAGAATCCGCAAAGTATTGAACCGAAGGTTGATCATCGCTAAAGAGCTCATCAATAGGGAGCTTAATGGGATACTAAGGAGAGCAATGGAAGCTCAATTAAAGCAGGTTATAGATCATAACTTTAACCCTATTAAAGTATCAGAAAGGATAATGGCTTCAATAGTCAGCACTCTATGCAGAGACCAGTTATTGTCAGGAGGTGGTTCTACCGATCATTAATATTCACACTGGTAGCCCTTTCATCATCCAGAAAACTAATGGTTTACAGCACTATATACGGTCTCTGTGTCTAGTCTATGGCTAGAAACCACATAGTATTTTGGTAGCGTGTTGAACTTTGATCAACATTGTTGATACTAGAATTGTTGAAGCATTGAAAGACTACAGATATCTACTCAATAGAGGATATCCTCAAAAACCAGCTCTAGACCTTGTCGTAACAAGGTATATGTTATCACGCACAGAAAGACTAATTCTGTATCGATGTATCCATAGCGCATCCATAGCAAAATCAATTCGTTCACGTATAGTGTGTAGAGCTAACAATAAAACGCTCGTTCTAGATTTCTACAACATATTACTTACAATGTTAGCTCTGATAGAGGGAACTCCATGCTTTATTTGTGATGATTGTATTGTCCGCGATATAAGGGGGTCCAAACTTAGAGATAAAGAGAAAGAGCTCTTTCTATCACTTTTCGATATGTTGATAGAGATGGTGTATGATCTAGGCTATGAAGATTTGATACTTGTGCTAGATAAAAGTATTAGTTTCAGTGCTCATCACGCTAATGTATTTCGAAGCCTAAGCTACAGAAAGACTATAGTTCATACAGTACTTGCAGATAAGACTGATAAAGCGATACTCAGGATATGCGAAAATAAAAGAGTTGATATAGCTACTAGCGATATCATGATATTGACTAAAGCACCTCAACATAGCAATATACTAAACTTAGTAATGCTGTTTGCATCTAGATATGGTCTTCTCGATAAGCTTTACGATATATCTAGATATCTTGATGAAGAGTCCTGTTCTAGAGAGCTTTGCTATGGATACTATTAGTAGAGAAAATGCTATTAGCATAGATATACTTAGTGACAGAACTTCACCATATTTATCCGCTATCAACACCATGAAAGGAGGTATAACTCTGTATTCTAGTGTATGAGCAGTATCTATAGCTTCTAAAAATAGAGCAATGATACCAGCATACATTAGAGTTGCATATCCGAGTACCAGAATCTCTTTTCTAAGAGATATCTTTTCAGAGAGAATGCTGTATATTATGAGAATTGCTATAGCACTATAGAGTGAAACCGTAGTAACAACCTTCAAAAATAGTTCTAACCTCGGAGAAAGGTTTAATGATACCAGGAACTGTGGAAGTACTGGATAGAATGAATAGATAACTATAGAGTACACGAAGAGGATTATGTATAGAGTCAGCAAAGGCTCACGCTCTTCATTGGAGCTAGATGTTTTCCCAAACATCCTCAGTGCCGGTCCACCTCATCATATCAGTGAAGGGGGAGGAACCTCATTGTTCGGTATGGGACAGCGTTTCATCATTTACTTAGCTATCTAGAAAATAGGTGTAGTGGGCCCGCGGGGATTTGAACCCCGGACCACCCGGTTATGAGCCGGGCGCTCTACCGGGCTGAGCTACGGGCCCA
>CAZUDD010000084.1:0-6633 GCA_964619665.1 uncultured Desulfurococcaceae archaeon
GAAACCTTACGCTATTGGTACTTGTCGACGCTGCAATAAATAAGGTGCTTAAGTCAAGATATAGACCCTATATCACAAAGAGTACGAGGAATACAAGTCTATGGATGTAACATTCAATTGTATACCTATTGAAGAAAAAGAGCTTAGAATGCTTTCTTACACAGTATCAATTCAATTTAGGTTAAACTTAGCTAGAGTATATAATGAGCTTAGAGAAGCGTTGAATCGTGCAATGCTATGTTATTCTCCAAATACTCGAAGACCTAGAAGAGTTGTTGATAATAGCGGTAGAATAGTGTTGACCTTTAGAGCATCAGACTTTGCCATTATACCCCATATTCCACTAGCCAAAATACTAAAGAAGATATCGCCTTATCCTAAGAATCGTGTAGTAGTAGCCTCAATTATGGTTCCAGACATAGTTAAGAGTCACAGTGTATTTGCAAAACATGTTATTGAAGCAGATGAGCTCATTAGGATTCATGATGAAGTACTTGTAGTTGATGAACAGGATACCCTTATAGGTGTTGGTCGTTCAAAAATGGATTATGATACTATGATAACATCAACTTATGGTGTAGCAGTTGAATTAAGAGAAAAAGTCTGTGGTGTTTAAATATGAGGAAGAAATACAAACTTGAACTACTAAAAAGAATTGGCAGTACGCAAAAATTGAAATTAGTAACTGGATTTGCTGGTTTTGGTGCTGTTGGACTTATAACAACTATGTATATAGTTGAAAAACTTCGAATGGAGAGAATAGGCTATATATTTCCACCACATATACCTGAGTTCACATCATATGAAGATTATGGTCTTAGTCTACCACATGAGATATTCTATCTATGCAATAACAACTTGCTAGTACTACTTAATAGAGTTAATCCATATAGTCCGTACATAGATAGCTATGTGGATACAGTCATTGAATTAATTAATAAGTTGGGAGTAGATGAGGTAATATTAGTAGGCGGATTGGATTCTAGGTTTAGAGAAGGAGAGGAAGAGTATCGATGGCTAAGAACTGCACATAGTAAACGTGAACTCAAAGCCCCTCTATTCGTAAAGGGGTCATATATAGTGGGTCCTTTAGCTGCACTGCTAATAGCTTTTGAGATAAACCATATTCCTGCTATAGCTATATTCCCTTACACTGAGCCAGAGAAAGTAGATCATAAAGCTGCTGCTATAGCTGTTAAAGTAATATCTGAGATACTCAACATAAGTATCCCTGTAGAGGATTTGATTATGAGAGCTAAAGAGATTGAAATGATGGAGCAGAAAATAGCTCAAATACTATCGAGAGAAAGGAGGGGTAGCGTTATGCATATGTAGATCTCGAGATACCCTATAGAATACTATGTTCTTTGTTATGTTTAGCTCCTCAACAACACCTCTCAATCTTAAACAGAAATCTCTAATCCAAGAATATTCTTCAACACATACAATCTTTATCTTGACGTTATCTCTATATTTGTCTACGTACTTGAGAACTAAGTCTAAGACTAAGTACATTAAATCCTCAACTATATCATTGGAGATGCTCTCTACAACAATTTCATTTTGGGAGAAAGGATATTGATAAGATGCTTCTAGAGGTATTGTTCCTAGCCAAGGAACAGCTATATATACGTCGCAGAATACTGTATTACAGAACTTCTCTACAATGCTTTCTACACATCTAGACTCTATAAAGGGTTTCTCTTTGATACAGCCTATTAGTATAAGAAGATTTTGAGAAATGGGGTCGAGATTATTTTCAATGTTTATTCGAGGAATAAGAATTCTTGGATTGTATAGCGATTCATAGTGAAATAGATATACGGCTTTAGCGCGTGGATTTATATAGGGTGCTCTTCGAATAACTAGGTTCAGATACTTTATAAGGGTTTTGAATGCTCTCATAGCAGCTGGATGACTATGAGCTCTTTCTACAAGGTATTCAAATAACCTTCCTTCTCTTATTGCTGTTTTAACATTCCTCAATTCTTCAAGAATTGTATAGAGATTATGCATTGCTAGTAATTTTACTCGGTCTTCGTAGCTCATCTCCATTAAATCTTTTGGTGTATATTTTGAGCATATAGGGCATGAACATGGGAAGTAGTCTAGGTCTTCTAATCGGTAAGTACCTCTACGAGTGATATACCTTCCATCTCTTGCATAGATGATATAGCTAGCAGAATCCATAAGATCAACACCTAAAGCTACTGCAAACGGTATTATTAGAGGGTGTCCAGCACCAAATAGATGTAGTGGTTTTGATGATTCAACAATACCTCTTACAGTAGCTATCATCTCAATGATTTTCTCAAACATAAAGTTTTCTAGAAGTGTTGTTGGACTACCTAGACCATATACTGTATATCCAGGTATTTGCGTAGCTCTTTGAGAAGCAGTTCTAAGAAGGTCTAAATGCATACCACCCTGTATAGGTAATACCCATAGAGTACTCTTGCAATTCTCAACTATATCGATAGCTTCACAAGCTCTTCTCAATGTCTCTTCAACACTATAAACAACTTTATCTCGAGGATCTTCGTATTTAGTGGGAATATCGAGTATTACGCCTATATCACTACCAATGTCACACTGTATCTTGACTATAGACCTATTGTCTATCTCTATATCACCGTACTGCATAAGTTGATAAGCACCAGAATCCGTCATTATTACTCCTTGAAAACTCAGTACTCTGTGAACATCATCATGTGTTAGTCCATGTCTAAACAATAGATAGGCGTTTGTGATTATCCCAGTAAAACCCATATTTTGTAGCTCCGTAGTTGTAACAAGTTGTTTATGTTTTAATGGATTTACTACTGGGAAAAAGTATGGTGTTTCAAGTACTCCACTCTTCGTCTTTAACCTACCTATTCTCGCTAGCAGATCCTCATCTTTTATCTCGAAACAAGGTAGTACAACCAAAAATATATTGAAGTCTATTCTAGAGCCTCTTTATCTAGCTTTGTCTCTTCTTCCTCATATACTCATTAAAGATGTCGAATATCTTTTGGGCTAAACCACCAGAACCTTGAACACCCGATTCGCTTATGGTTATCTTATCGAGAACTACTACGGCATTTATTTCAGGTATGACTCTTATAGCTGCTGGAGGTAAATTCAATTCCTTTTGAAGTATTGAAGCAAATTCCTCAGCATCGAATGCGGGGCCTTCTAACACCATTATCTCGGAGATTCTATGACCTGTTATTATGACTCTATGGAATTTAGATCCTTCAGATTCAGCTTCACCCAAAACCACGTGTAGTGTATTAGGATCATAACCAAGCAGTATCCCTGTATAGGTCTTACCATCAACAAGCCTAATGCTGATACGCTTATTGACTAGCTTGTTTAACTCAGCAACTATATTTCTAGGACTAGGAGTATAGCTCATGTATATCACCTTCAAATCTTTAACTTTTTCAGCTACATACTTCACTTAAAAGCTATATATAGATATGATGAGTTTAAGAAGCGTTTCCACAAAGGACTGAGGTTATAGGTGAGTAAATTTGAGTCTAACTTTACAATGCAATGTTGAAAGTTTAGAGAGATCAAGACTACCAAACATATTCATGCTGCGAATGAAGTGTGTTGATGGCATAGAGATTACTATGGATATTCATCGTGAAGTCAATGTAGTAGATCAGGGAATGAATACAGAGTTCACAATCTCAAAAACTCTACCTCAATATAGAGATGGTGTTGATTTTGTAGCTCGAGGATACGTAATAACTAAAAGAGAAAGTGATGAATATGTTAAAGTATTGATAAGTCTATGGGGATTCCTTGTAGTTTTACAGGTACCTCATGCCAAGAGCGATCTTGTAGAGTTCTTGAATCCTATGGATGAAATCTATGTAAAAATTTCGAGACCCTGACACAATTTAAAGCTCTTACTTATTCGGGGAATAGATGAAAAACTGCAGTTTTTCATGTAGAGATCGATATTCAGTCAGCATTGTATGTAATGATAAATGCATAGAAATCATAGGATTCAAACTATTGCTTAGTTTATCTGCAGAAGATAGTGAGGTCATTGAAGGAATAATACCCCAACAAATATTCAATGCCATCGTTGATGCTCTTCACACGTACTCTCAAAGACATAAGGCTACAGTAAAGATCTTAACTACGATTAGAGGTCAAAAAATCGAGACTCATATATTAATATCGAAGAATGGAGAGATGTATACAGATACGGAAGTATATGTCTTGGAGAATACTCTGAATAATATAGGTTCAGGTATACTAACCGTAGAGAGAATAAGATGTAGTGATGTGATAGAGCTTTTACTAAGTACAGCAAACCCTTTTAACAAATTTCGTGAGTTGATATCCTCTATAAAGGGCTGTTTAAGATATTCAATGAATCGAGATCAAAAAGATTACTATCCATTACTTATAGAGAATGCCAGGTATATACATAGAGTTGAGGTCTCACATGTTATTCCTAGGATTCCTCCATCAATGCTTCAACACATAGATAATTTCTTTCGTCGTATGCATAACGATCTAGTGATAATCGGACATATAGTAAATGCACCAAATATTGTTGTAGGTGTAAGGAGAGACCTACTATTTAGACATATAGCGATATACGGAACAACAGGTAGTGGTAAATCAACAACAGCTGCATTCATAGCATTACAATCAATGCTTAAAAAATTTGCAGTATTAATAATAGATTGGCACGGAGAATACTCTCACTTATTTAGACACACTAAAGCAAGTACTACATCGATATATGTAGCTAACCCAATGAAGGGTGCAGTACCAGCAACATTAGCACTAAACGATCTTGTTAAACACGATCCTCTAGCATTCTTGGAAGTTCTTGAGTCTGGTCTAGATCTAACTCCTTCACAGGCACATATTCTTGAAGATGCGATACAGATGTTAAAGAATAGAGTTGATGAATCAGGATATGTCATAGACTATATATACGATATCGTAGTAACGAGAGCTTCAGAAGCTAGATGGTTCAAGGAGTCTAGAGAAGCATTACTTAGGAAGTTA
The DNA here is from genome assembly GCA_964619665.1 of uncultured Desulfurococcaceae archaeon. Lineage (GTDB taxonomy): Archaea > Thermoproteota > Thermoprotei_A > Sulfolobales > Ignisphaeraceae > CAZUDD01. The sequence continues at coordinate 5,026 of CAZUDD010000084.1, forward strand.
AAGCCGTTAACATCTCAATACCTAGAAGTTAAATGGAATAAGCTTGAACGTATACCACTGAACTCGAATTCCATAGTTATATTCGATCTATCTGATATCCGAAATGCTAGAGTTAAACGTATTCTATCTATGTTAATGTTGAAGTCTATTGAAGTTCAAGCATATAGAGGTGAGTTGAAAACAGATTTACTTGTTGTTGTAGATGAAGCACATAACGTATTTTTCAAGGGAAGTCCTGTTTCATCACTATTAGCTGAAATTAGAAAGTGGAGAATAGGTCTTGTTGTCGTAACACAGACTCCTAGTACTCTTGATACCGTTGTGACTAGAAATACAAACACAGTAATTCTTCACTGTATAAAATCAGACAAGGATCTAGGGATAGTCACGACATCACAGAGATTAACAAGGAGTTTTAACTTGAAGAGAGTAGTTACATATTTAAAACCAGGTGAAGCAATTCTATTTCATCCAGAAATAGATGTACCTCTACCAGTAAAAGTTCCTAGTAATGATGAGTTTCTTTCGTATGTAAGTAGGCAGCGGATGGGTATAGAGTAGTACATAATTCAAAAAACTATTGAGTTGAATTCACTACCAGATTGGGTCATAGGGTTACTCTTCTTTCTTCTTTTCTTCTTTCTTTTCTTTCTCACGACGTGTTGCAGCTATGACATCGTCAATCCTTAGTATTAGTGTAGCTGCTTCAGTACCTGCTTTTAATGCTGATATCTTTACCATTAGGGGTTCAACAACACCCAATTTTCTAGCGTCTACGATTTCACCAGTAAATACATCTATACCTATCCACTTTCCATGAGGCTTCATGTGCTCAGCTCTTAACATCATCAACTTTTCTACAGGATCAAAACCAGCATTAGATACTAGTGTTGCTACAATATTTTCTATAGCTTTAGCAAAAGCTTCAACTGCTAGACCTTCTTTACCACCAACCTTATTAGCGTATTCTCTCACTCTCTTGGCTAACTCCATTTCAAATGCTCCTGCACCATAAACAATCTTTGGCATTCTATAGACATCTGCAACAGCATTTAGAGCATCTCTTAGAGCTCTTTCTGCTTCATCAACGAGTCTTTCTAAACCAGCTCTAAGAACTATTGAAACAGCTTTTGGATTCTTACAACCTTCTACAAATACCATCTTATCTTCTCCAACCTTTCTTTCCTCTACTACTTTTGCATATCCAAGATCTTTCTCTGTTAGGTCCTGAACATTACTGACTATTCTTCCTCCTGTTGCTTTCTCTAACTTCTCCATATCACTCCTCTTAACCCTTCTAACGGCTAAAATACCTTTCTTGGCAAGATAATGTTGTGCCACATCATCGATACCTTTCTGACAGATAACAACATTAGCTCCTATAGAGCTTATCTTCTCGACCATATCGCGTAGAATGTTCTCTTTCTCTTCAAGGAACTTTCTCATCTGTAGGGGATCATTTATTCTTATCTCTGCATCGATTTCAGGTTTTTCTATTTCTAGTGGACAGTCTAGTAGTGCTATTTTTGCATTTTCTACTCTTCTTGGCATTGCAGGATGAACAACCTCCTTATCAAGAACAATACCATAAACAAGCATAGTATCCAA
>CAZUDD010000085.1:0-6492 GCA_964619665.1 uncultured Desulfurococcaceae archaeon
CTAATAGAGTTCTGAAGTTATTGAATAGAAATCATACTGTTGAAGATGGATTGAATGCAATAGAACTTTTAAGGAGTGCTGGATTTAGAGTTGATGTAGATATAATTCTTGGACTACCTTACGAAGATGAAGATGATTTAGAGCAAACAATACTCTTTATAGATAAAGCTGTGAAGATGGGAGCTAAGATTCATCTACACTACTTTATGCCATTACCAGGTACACCTCTAGAGGACACAAGACCGAGAGAAATACCTATTAACATTCTAAAGAGAATTGCAAAATTAATAGGTATAGGTTTTGCCTATGGTGAATGGGAACACCAAAAAAGAATTGCTAACTATATAGTGGGTCTAAGAGAGAAAGGATTGATAGTAGATAAAAGGCATAGACAATACTTTATAAAACATGTTTTAATTCGTTAATTTTAGATAAATAGATAAGCTTTAAAGAAACATCATAATACAGTAGATCAGATATGAAGAGCTATTGTGACAGAGTAAAGTTCTATGAAAACGCTACTGAGATAACTTTTCGTAATGGATCTATAGAGAAAAACCATTTAAGAGCATCAGTAGTAGGTATAAGAGCTTGTGTTGATGGTTGTTGGTATATAGAGTCTTATCAGGATGCATCGAGAATTAATAAAGTTGATCTTAATAGAGTATATCAGGAAGCTCTTAGTAAGGCATTAGCTATAGCTAAACGTAATCCTAGAGTGTGTCCAGGTATTGTTGAGGTGAACAACTATCAGGGTACATTTACTCTAGGTAAACCAGATTTTGATGAAAATAGTGTAGAGGATATAGTTGTGAATTACTGTGAAGAAGTTCAGGCATATGGTGTTACACGTTGCGAAATAACCATTCTTTTCAGAGATATACATAGAGTCATCGAGTCTATACATGGTGAGAGAGCTGAAGAGAGGAAGTTTGTATATGAGGTTACAGCTGCACTTAGCATAAAGAGTTTGAATGGTAGAATAGGTTTTGGTTCCAAACAAGTTCATGTGGTTGCAGGTATAGTACCCCTAGAAAAAGCTGTTGAATTTGTTGTTGGTGAAGCTCTAAATCGTGCTAGAGCATCTCTACAATCAAAAGCTCTCAATCCTCTCTATGTAGGTAAATACCCCATAGTACTAGATCCAGAAGCTTGTAGTGCTCTTTTCCACGAAATTTCTCATGCTTTAGATGCTGAAGCCATGTTGACTATTGCTAAAGGCTCAAGAATAGGATCTCCAGAACTCGAAGTATATGATGATCCATTAACACCCTATTCACCAGCAGCTCGAGCTTTCGATGATGAAGGTGTAGCATCTAAGAGGAGAATGTTGATAGAGGGTGGTGTTGTGGTAGATCATCATCATACAAGGAAAACAGCCTATCTCTATGGTTCAGATCCTGGTTCAGCTTATGGATTATTTAGACCTCCACAAGCTTTTCATACACAGCTAGTTGTTAAGGAAGGTGATTGGAAGAGAAGTGAAATTCTTGAAGAGACTAAAAAGGGTTTTGCAGTCTATGGTATCGTTATGGCAGTTCTTGAACGAGGATACATTCGGTTGATGCCAGAATACGCTAGGAGAATTGAAGGTGGAGAAGAAAAAGATTTCATATATGTTCGAGCTGTCAAAATACCGCTCAACAGGATAAAGACTATAGATGCAATTTCACGTGAACAAATGGTTAGGACAAGCATTGAAAACGATAGAATTATAGCTGAAGTATCGCCTTATATAAGGATTGAAGGTTTTGTAGAGTAGAAAACTATGATGATCTTCTAGAGAACTCGTGTATACAATGAATAAGATTTTCAAGAAACCCATCGATACTTTCCTTGGTGGTATGAGGCATTAGAACAACTCTTATCCCTGGTACAACACCGCACCTATATACATAGATACCTCTATTCCAAAGACATTCCAAGATTCTCTCTTCGATTTCCCTTGAATTCAATCCTATACATACTATTGGAACTCTTGATCTACCTACAACTTTGAGTTTTTCCTCATCTAAACGTCTCAACAGGTATTCATGTAGGGACTTTAGCTTCAATGCAAGTGATCTATATCCTTCAAATCCAAAGGTTTTTAGAAGTGCCCATACAGCAGCTATTGATCCTCCTGTTCTTGTACCTAGTAATCCAATTTGTTTTTGTAAAGGCATATATCTTGATTCAAATACTAGTGGTTGAAACCAATCGCTATCTCTCACAATAAGGCTTCCTGAAGGAATTGGAGCCATACCTAGTTTATGAGGATCTAGAGTAACACTCATAACGGTCTCATTATCAAATCCTATCGAGACATCGTTGTATATGAACGGTATGTATAGTCCTCCATAAGCTGCATCTACATGAATAATACATCCATAGTCTTTACACAGTTTGTTTATCGACCATACAGGATCTATAGAGCCAATACCTGTAGTACCAGCAGTTGTAACTACGATGCCTGGACCATGTCTACATACTTTCGATTCTAGATCGGAGATATCCATTTCGAATTCTTCATTAACATCAACATGTATAGTCTTCATTGAGAGTATTCTGCATGCTTTAAATATCGAGTCGTGAGCTGTTTTAGAGACATACACTACTCTATAACCATGTTCTCTCGCTATGTATAGAGCTGAAAGATTTGCTTCACTACCACCAGATGTTATCATACCCTCAACAGTGGAACCCGAAAGAATTTCTCCTAGCATACGAATTGCTTCTATCTCTAGTTCACGAATTTTCGAATACATAGCAATATCGTTAGCATTCGTAAAGTGATAGTATAGGAATACTAGTTCAGCTAATGGATGTGGATATGTAGTCATAGAACCAACTATGTTATCAGCTAAGTGATTAGGTACAGACTTTAGGCGTTTGTAGAGGTCTCTAAGAACTACATATATGTCAATGCCTTTAAGGGGTAAATGCCTAAACACCTTATTAAAGACTCTACTACTCGAGGTCTCCATAGGAACACCGATGATGATCCTTCCCCTCAACAGAATATAGATGACGAACTGTGACCCGTACTGAGGTAAATAATGACATGTAATATCTATGCATTGCCATCTCCATTACTAGACATGGTATTGCGTACTACCTTCTTTCGATGGTGGAATTGGTGGTGGACATGGAGGTGGTAAACCTAGTTCTCGAGATATCAGTGCAAGAATTGGTAAAGTATATGCGTACACTGAAATCAGGATTTGTGATGGAATAGCTTTACCTTCTAAAATCTCATCTACAATCTTTTTCTCTATCTCGGATTGAGGAGCAATGAAGACTGTACCTCTGATATCAATTGAAGCAATAGGTGGTGAACACTCTAACCTTAATACAAATCCTACTTTAACTCCCTCTTGATATTTCTCTGGTTTTCCAAATAGAGTATGTAGGTTTATCTTGATACTTTCAATTGGTGTAAAACTATACCTCTCACCACGAATACTCTCAACACGAATCATTATGCTGTGCATAGCATCACCTCAATAGCTTTAGATTATAATCGTCTACAGGGATAATACATATAGCTTTAAATGGTGAAGGTACTTCTGTACACATAGTAACTATGCTCATTCCTTTTGAAAGCTCTCTTAACACCTCAAAGATATTTTGATCGTTTAAACTCTTTGTCAAAACATTATCGCCACATAGTGAAGAGACCAGCATAACTATGTCTCCGCATTCACTATCAACAACGATCTTATCGCAACCACCAACGAATCTTATTATTCTCTGAATAAGATCTTCAAGATCCGTTCCATACAATATATATGCACGAAACTTTTTTACAATATCTTCACTTAACATTATAGCCCCCACTAATACCATTGAGTCTATCTAGCATTCTTTTAGAATATACCTAGATTATGTAGTTAAAAACACGATTAGTTAATAGGTATATAGATGAGTAGATATAGATTTGTAGAGGATGATTAAGATAATGGATAGACAGTACGAAGAAGATTATAGTAACTATATTACACCTGATCTACTTAGAGATATAGAAGAATATGAAAGGAGTATTGCTAAGAGAAACTCAAATGAAAAGAGGAAGAGTAGATTTCCAAGTGATAAAGATGTAGTTGAAGCTATAAAGCAATTAACTCAAGGAGTCTTAACAAGAGATATTGCAGAAAATCTCTATGAAAGAGTTAAGGAATTTCTTGAAGAACAAGGATATGATACTAGGTACATGTATAGGAGAAGGTTTTGGAGACTTGTTACAAACTTAGTTAAAAAGGGTATTCTCAAAGTTGGGTAGATGGTAATGAATAGAGAGGAGTACATTGAGTGTCTTTCTGATGAGTTTCTATCGTATATATTTAAAAAGAGAAAACTTCGTATGTATCTCTATGGCGATGTAGCTGTACTCGCTTCTAAACCAGAAGACTTAGCTAGATTTCTATACGCTGTAACAATGCCTAAAGCTATCGAGATTTCTACAATATATGAAATGCTCTGTAGGGAACCAAGTGTATCAGTGTCTAGAGTTAGTTCTTCAGAGTATAGAATTGTTATAGCTGATATAGGGAGAGCTGATGACGCGTACACCATAGCATCGTCGTTAGCAAGAAGACTATCTAGTTTTTCACCATTTATTGTTGAGCATATAGATGTAGTTACATCTTATCGTTCTAGTGAAGATGGTGGATACATGATACACAATATGGTGATAGTGTATTTGAGACCACAAACACCTAAAATAGTGGATGAGGTTCTAGGTATTATTGAGGAAGAACTCAGAGAGTTCACAGCACTATGTAGAAGTATGATGAACCGATCTGTCACTGATAGTAGAGATGAAGAGAAAACCCCCACTGAAAGCAAACCCTAAATCTTCTCCAGTACTCCTAGGTCTACATCACTCAATCTCCAACCTAATGCACCTTTTATTTCTAGAAGATGAGACTCATTTTCTGTCTTTGGAATTGCTACAACCATAGGTCTTGAAATCAAGTAGTTTAGAGCTACCTGGATTGGGGTCTTCCCATATTTAGCTCCAATTTCTATTAATGTTCTATTCCTTGCAACAGCTCCATGTTCTAGTGGTGTATATGCTTGTAATGTTATCGTATTCTCTATACAGAATGGTAGTAACGATTTTTCAACCTTCTTATCTAGTACACTATACTTAACCTGGTTTAAAACAATTTCATGCTTTTTTGTACTCTTAATAGCTTCCTTCAATTGACTATGTGTAAAATTGCTAACTCCTATATATCGTGTAAGTCCTTTTTCAGCAAGTGATTCTAATACTTTTATTTGATGAGATATTGGAACTATATCGCTAGGCCAATGAATTAATACGAGATCTACATAGTTAGAAGAAAGCCTTGAAAGACTTTGTTTAAGAGCTTTTTCAGCAGATTCTACATCTGTGAAGCGATGAGGCATAAGCTTGGTTATCACAAATACTCTGTCTCTGCCAACTCTCTTAATAACTCTACCAACAAGTTCTTCAGCTAATCCATTACCATACATTTCAGCTGTATCTATAAGCCATAGACCTAGTTCAATAGCTTTAACTAGTGTTTCTTCAGCTCTTCTATAATCTCTAATACCCCAAGTACCTATGCCTATAGCTGGTATCTTTTCACCAGATTTACCAAGGGGTTTTAGATCATTGAAATCTATAGGGAATTTCATTGTAAACACCCAAAATCATACTAACACAGAAAGAGATAAGGTTTTGAAGAATCCATCTTTGAAATTCAATACATGTATTGAGGGTATAGTCTTTTCAGGTAAAGGTGAAGGAAAAAGCTATGTAGTGCTATACCGCGATGTAATAAGGAAATACCTAGGTTTTGATCCGTATCCCGGAACCCTAAACATACTTATCGATGATGTAAGCTCTATCAACAAGATCTTTGGGTCTATACAGCTAGTATATGTGGTTCCACCTCCTACACCAAAACTACATGCTGTTTTGGTTAGAGCTATTATTCTTAAACATAAGAATAGAGATTTCCTAGTCTATGCTTTAAGACCACTTATAGATCAGTACTACTCTAATGCTGTTGAACTGATTGCACCCATCAATTTGAGGCAGAGACTAGGTCTAGAGGATGGTGATAGTGTTGAGCTATGCTTTTAATATAGACTTAGAGCTATCTCAAAATTTCATTTAACCATCTACAGAATTCTTTAGCTAGAGCTTGATCTATCGATACCAACATTATTGTTTTCAGCGATGTCCCTTCATCTATATGAGACTTTATTTCTTCAATCATTATCCTTGATGCAGTATCTATTGGAACACCACCAACACCTGTACCCATTCCCGGTAATGCAATTGAGGATATGTTAAGGTCTTTAGCTAGATTCAAAGCTGCTTTAACTGCTGCTCTAACCTTAAACTCATCGCTTCTATCGCCTGGTCTTTCAACTGTTGGTGCATGAATTACATACCTACACCGTAATTTTCCTGCTGTTGTAGCTATAGCTTTACCTATCGGAACAGGTGCTTTACTTCTTGCTTCAATCTCTATC
>CAZUDD010000086.1:0-6373 GCA_964619665.1 uncultured Desulfurococcaceae archaeon
TTCCATCCATTTAAGCCATACTCTAGTGAATGGTTTTTCTGATAGGTAATTACCTTTTTCATCTCTTAAGAAGTAGTTGACACCAAATATTCTTGGTTTTTTAGTGAGTTTTTCACCAAATCTAAGGTGTAACTCTATGAATTTTCCAGGTGATATCGGTAGAAAGTCTAGGATTGCAAAGGGATTGAACTCTCTTATACCTGCTTTACCTAGAACTGCAGCAGTTCTTTCAGATTCTAGAGCAGCTCCTTTAGTTATGATTCCGTGAATCCAATCAAATGCTTCTTCAACTGGTACCCATGTATCTGGATCTCGACCACCAAAAATCATAGCGTCTATAGGTACACCCATAGGATCGTCTATTCTAGGATCAAGGTTTTTAAGATATCTAAGAGATGTTGTGAATCGTGCATTTGGATGTGATGGTGGTTCAGATCTACCTGGTTCCCATGTACCAGCCCAATTAATGCCTTTTCTAGGTTCACCTTCTTTACCTCGCCACCATACATCGCCATTCTCCATCAGCAGAACGTTTGAGAATATGACTTCGGTATCAGGTGATGTTAAGATGCTATATATATCTGGATCGTCCCTCGGGTTTATGCCATCGATAATACCGAACATACCTATCTCAGGATTAACAGCTCTTGCAATACCATCTATACACCTAATCATAGCTATATCATCACTTACAAGAGTATCAGACATTAGAGCTGTTGTTGTTTTACCACATCCAGCTGGAAAAGCACCTGTGAAATACGTAATTCTATCTCCAGGACCCTTTACTCCAGATATAAACATGTGTTCACAAAGCCAATTCTCTCTATAGCCTTTGTAGACACATAGTCTTAGAGCAAGTTTTTTAAGACCAACAGTATTACCTGCATACTGTGTATTCACACTATACGTTGTATTATCTATCAAGTCTATATAGATTCTTCTCTTCTCTATATCTATACTCCAACCCCATTCTGGATCTCTTTTACCAGCACTATGAAGAAATCTCATATACTCTATTCTATCTCCTTTCTCAGCAAAATCTTCATAGCATGTCCTATAGAGAATGAGTTCACTATGCATAACATATGCAGAATCAGTTACCTGAACAGCATATAGTGTAAATGGTGATTCTCTTGGTCCAAGACAGAAAAAGCCAATAAACATCTCTTTACCTCTCATAATACCCTTTAAAAGCTCTTTAATTTCCTTAAGACCAGAAGATCTATCCAATGTATTGATCATAGATTCGCCATCCCATGTAATTAGTATTCGAGTATTCTTTCTATCCCTAGCAATATCGTTAGGTCCATCAAAATGAACTGTATGTCTTGGAAACCTCGTTTTGAGTTCTTCTCTATTCCTAATAGCTGTCTCTCTAACATACTCATAGTCTCTAGGATCATCAGTAACAACATAAACACTAGAAGGCTGTGCAACAAGAATTATATCAGCAATCCATCTATGTAGTTCAGGAATAGGAATATGCATTAATCGATTAAACATCTCTAAACTCATTCTCTCCTTCAAAACCTTCACATAGTCATACTCTTGATCAATAAGCATTTCACGACTATAAGGCATTTCACTCAGCACCACAGAAAGGAGAAAAGAGATACAATAAAAATATAGTGAAAGCTTATGCGTATTAAGCTAGATGAGGTCTTCTATGGGTTTATACTTTAAGTCTAGGCCTAGTTCACGATATATAGCTTCAAATCTTTCAATGATTCTCCTATTCCTCAAGACTTCATTTGCTTTAAAACCGAGTATTGCTACATCCATATCTACATCTATATCAGCGTTTGTCAACGGTTCACATTCATGGCTTAACCAACATATGAGATCTGGAGCCATTGCCAAAACTTTGTTGTTTTGTATAGCAACTATATTCTCATTCTTTACATAGACTTTAACAACTGTGTTTTCAGTTTTAACTTCTATGTATCCGTAGTCGAATCCTCCTCTAGTCTCGATATTCTTAGAAACGACTCTTCCGCTACCAAGAATATACGCACTAACTTTTTCTGCTATTTCTTTGTAATTGCATATACCTTTATCTCTATAGTTTTTGATAATCTTGCCTATCTCTATAGCTCTAGAGAGTGTCTTGGGTACAATGGCTCGTTTTAGATCTGATCCCCTCATTGGATAGAGTGCTATACCTGCATTACCACCAAATACTGCTGTTATACTTCGTGCTAATCTCTCGACATAGTCTGGATCATTGATGAGAATAATCGCTGTATTACCATCTCTATCAGATATAGTCATAGGAGCTATAGGTATACCAAAGACTGTAAATGTAATTAAGTTCAGTTGTGGAACAGCTCTACCAGCTCCATCTCCATCAACTAATACTCTATTCATTTTATATGTTGTGTGGATAGCCCTAGCAACATTGCCTGCTCCAAGTTCTATCGGTACAACATACTCTAACTTTTTACCTAGGTATTCTTCTAGATGTTTAAATGCATAGATATGCTCATCACCAACACCATACTTAGCAACTAACGGTGATCCCATACCAGCTGATACAGCGGCATATGCTTTATTAGGAATATGCTCTGGATCTTCAATCTCTATTCTATCGCTAACCTTACTTAAAGTCTTAAAACCTTCGCTAAGTGAACCACCTCCACCAGCACCAAGTAGTGCTGCACCAATCAACATGTATTCAAGATCTTCATAACTCAGGATCTTTACCATGTGTATCACGCAGAACCTGTTTTAATAGGGTATGGGTAATAATAAAAAGTCGTATTGAGTAGACGGTTCTTTGCGAACTTTGTTATGGATCAGGAGGATATTCATGTCCTGGTCCTGGAGCCCATTCACCACGCCAAAACTCTGGTACAAAGACTTCGTATCCCATGTAGAGTAGTGATCCTAGCATAAATATTCCTGTACCTATAGCGAAATACCTTAAGAATGCTGGTGATAGAGGCTCTGTTGTGAAGATACCTAGTCCTACCAAGAATCCGATTACCATTAGGGCTACTCCAATACCTCTTATGATTTTTAATGTTCTTGCTCTTCTACCCATAGTATCACCTCCTAGATCTGTATGCTAACATTCCAAGAGTATACACGATTAATGCGATGACTAGAGCTACTAGTTCTGGGAATGGCTTTCCTGCAGTCTTAGTTAGATAAGCTGATATTGCTCCTAGAAGCCATGCTCCAAAAGCAATCCAGTTAACTGATATTCTTCTAGATATCATGACGTTTGGATCCACACCAAGACGTGGTAGTAGATAGTAGTGTGCAATCAGTATGCCTGGTACTGCCGGCCATAGAATTGCTAGGAATGTAGCGAAGTCGATGTATCTGTAGAGTATACCTGAGTAGATTATTATGACACTAGCAACTACGAGTATTGTATCGTAGATCCATCTTCTTATCTTTGGATATAGCTGTACCATACTTAGAGATATATGCCAGAAGTCGTTATCAGCTGTAGTCCATATCAACAACCATACCATTACGGCTCCAACTATACCCATAGTTCTTAGACCTATCTTGAATGGATCAGCAAATGGTTCTTCAGGACTAAGTGCATATGCAGCTAAAGTAGCTGCTAGGAAGTGCATTATCACCATACCATACATTACAGAGAGTGCTGATGCTTTTGCAAAGTCCTTAGTTGATCTAGCATATCTAGATGAGTTTGGTTGTAGGAATGCTGCCATGATATTGAGTCCAACAACAAATGTTACTCCATCCCAAAATGTTGGGAATACACCACCATACGCTGTTTTTAATCCCCATGCATTCCAGTTTAGCTGAAATCCATAGTATATCATTGCTACGAATAGAAAGACTAAGAACCATGGTATCGATATCTTGGAGAGTAGAGATATCGTCTTATATCCAGCTACAGATGATAGCCATACAAAGAGTGCTGCAATCCAAGCTGTTATGTATATACTTATACCTACTAGATCTGTTATAGCTAGAGCAAGCATATGAATTCCTAGTGCACCCCATGCAAGTGCACCTAGTAGAACCGCAAAGTTAAATGCCTTTGCACCTTTAGGTCCAAACACTTTTTCAGCTATGAATGCTAATGGTAATCTCTCCTTAACTCCTATATGTCCTATCAATATGTATAGTGCTAGTATAACGAGATTACCTATTAATAGCCATAGAAATACAGCCCACCAAGGCCATCCACAACCAGCAAAGAGTCCACCTGTCATTAACATAAATCCTGAGAGGAATAGACCTATCTGAACAAACGCTATATCCCACCAAGGTCTAGTCATACGCTCTGGGACACGCTCTAGCTCCCAATCATACAGAAAACCTTTTTCACGTTGCTCACTCAAGGACTTCACCCACTTCAGGGTAAAAACCCTCCTAAATGCTATTAAATCGCATTGTATACATTTGAACTAGAGTTAGACTTAAATCTAGGCAATTAAGCACTCTAAAATCTTGAAATATTGAACATGAGCTAATGTTAGATAGACAATAGAGTGCTTACGGATACCATTTTCAATATGCAGCCATTTCTCGTTGAGATGCTGAAATAATCATAGATAAGTTAGTGCTGAAAACCAATACCAGAAAAACACTATGTCGAGATATTATGGGTTATAGATAATGCGATATATATCAAGGGATTTTATTGGTCTCGAAGAGTCCGGTATAAGGATAATATTCCATGAAGCTTTGAAATATCGAGATGTTATTCATCTTGAAATTGGAGATCCAGAATTTGATACACCTAGAAAAATAATTGAGTATACCTACAAGGCTTTAAAAAAGGGATATACACACTACACTCATAATGCTGGTCTTAGAGAACTTCGTGAAGCTATTGCAGAGATATACGGTGCTAGATATGGTGTTAGCATAGATTATAAAGATGTAGTTATAACAATTGGTAGTACTGAGGGATTATTCTTAACAATACTAGCAACAACAAACTATAACGATGAAGTATTGATACCTAGTCCTGGATACCCCTCATACTCTATAATGGTGAAAGCTGCTAGAGCTATACCTAAAAGATATACTCTAAAAAGAGAGTATGGGTTTAAGCTTAGCTTTCAAGAAGTTAAGGATAGTATTAGCGATAAAACACGAGCTATCATAATCAATAATCCCCATAACCCAACTGGAGCAGTAACACCTCTAGATCAACTTGAACAGCTTGTAAAGTACGCTAATAACAGAGATATCGTAGTTATTTCGGATGAAGTATATGAGAGAATTGTGTATGATAGAAAAGAGTTTCCAAGTCTACTAAAGCTCATAGACAGGTATGACAATATAGTTGTAGTCAATAGCTTTTCAAAAGCTTATGCTATGACTGGATGGAGAATAGGATTTGTAATCTCAAGTAATCAAGAATTGATAAGAGTATTAACAAAGCTACAAGAAGGTATTGCTGCATGTGCTGTTTCTGCTATTCAGAAGGCTTTAGCTGATGCTTTAAGAGATAGAAAGGTAGAAGAAGAAGTAGAACGATTAGTTAAGGAGTATGAGGTAAGACGTAACATAGTAGTTGAAATTCTAGAAAAGGCAAATATAGATTTTGTTAAACCTGAAGGAGCTTTCTATGTATTTGTTGATCTATCTAAGTATATTCGAGATTCAATGGATTTTGCATTGAAGTTGTTGGAGAGAAAACATGTAGCTATAGCTCCTGGAACTGCTTTTGGCCCTGGATTTGAAGGTTTTGTAAGGATATCGTATGTTTTGAAATCTAAGAATAGACTTGTTGAAGGTCTTAAAAGATTTATTTCATATCTTGAAGAGGTGAAGACATTTCATGAACATAAATGAAATTCTAAATCTAATCCCTAAACCACTCGTTATTGTAACTGTTGGTGAAAACAATAGAGTAGCTGGTATGGTTGCTTCCTGGTATTCTCAGGTATCGTATGAACCTCCATTAATAGGTGTTGCAATATACAATAAATGGTATACGCTGGAACTTATTAAGGAATTCAATTGCTTTGCACTTCACCTAGTCACTAAAGATATTCTGGAACCAGCGATAGAGATCTTTGGTAAGTTGAGTAGTAGACAGATAAATAAATTCGAGGCTACAGAGAGAAGATATGGTCTTACAATTGAAAAGAGTAGAAAAGTTCGTGCACCAATAATTAAGGATTCTCCTCTAATCATTGAATGTGAAGTTCAAGAATACGTAAACATAGGAGATCATGTATTTGTAATTGGTAAACCTGTTGAAATTCATATCAATAGAGATAAGCTTAGAGTTGAAAACATAGTTGTATTCTATGGCAATGCATTTCTAACCCTTGTAAAACCTTAAGGGATTGATTATGGGAGAACTAGACTTTGTATCCCTTGGAGAAGTCATGGTACAATTCAATCCAGTATCAACAGGCCCTATAAG
>CAZUDD010000087.1:0-6252 GCA_964619665.1 uncultured Desulfurococcaceae archaeon
GAACGGTATTAAGTTGAGAATTGTGTATAGGTGTTGTAGTTGGAACCTCTATTAGATCTATTGCTAGCTCTAGGTCTAGTTCTAACCATAGGAAAGGTGTTTGAAGCTGCCTTTCAACGAGGTCTTCATGTACCTGGTGTTATGGGGCTACTCATACTGGGTCTCATCATAGGCAATACTTTCCTCAAGATCATGCCTATATCAGATGTTGTTGAAGCAGTTGCCTGGTTCGGTATAATCCTACTACTCTTCTATGCCGGTCTAGAAACGAGGTTTAGTCAGTTTATGAGGAATGTACCTAGGTATGCACTTGTAACTATCTGTGAAGCCGGTGTAGCATTCACGGTTGGCTATCTAATAGGTATTTCACTTGGGTATCCACCTAGATCAGCATACTTTCTCGGATGTGTATTGGAAGCAACAAGTGTTTCTCTATCCGTTAGAGTATTGATTGAGCTTGGAAAGCTAACAAGTATTGAGGGATACACGATTCTCGGTGTTGCTGCACTAGATGATCTAGCTGCATTGATAACCATAGTTGCTGGAGCATCACTAGCTGCTCAAGGAACCTTCAACATAATCTCATTTCTTAGAGTAGCTATAATAGCCTTTATGACATGGCTTATCCTCGTCTATGGACTTAGATTTGCATCTAATAGAATAGCTTTATTTGGTGCTAGACTAGGTGTTGAAGAATCGCTGTTATCCATTGTATTAGGTGTTCTAGCTATAGCTGCTTTCCTAGTACACTTTGCAAAGCTATCACCGTTAGTAGCAGCTTATGCTATTGGACTGGCATTCTCTGAAGCTAGAGGTATTAGAAGAGTCTCAAACAGAGTTAGAACACTAGCTCTCGTGTTCTCATCACTATTCTTTGTCTATACATCAGCAAGTATAGACTTTACAAAAGCACTACAGTTGAAGTACATAGCTTTCTACTTAGCTATGATTGGAGCTGCATTTCTAGGTAAAATCGTTGGTGGTATGGCATCATCTATAGTCCTTAGACTAAAGACTGTACAGGGTCTAAGAATTGGTGTAGGTCTTTTACCAAGAGCTGAATTCTGTTTAATAGCAGCTTATGTTGGTTACCAATACCATCTTCTAGGTCCAGAAGCTTATCTAGCAGCTATAGTCATAGTCATAGTAACAAACTTAGCAACACCACCACTACTAAAAGCAGTGTTTAGAGAAAAGATGAGTAGAGCAAAGAAAGGGTGAGCTAATGAGTTTTAGCGAAGTTATATCAGAGATTCTGAAGATGAGGATAAGAGACTTTATCGAGTCTTTCCATGATTTAATGCCTAGACACAGAGTTGTTAAAGAGAATGAGAGTGTTCGTGATCTCTATAAACATATTGAGGAAGGAATAGAGTTCTTCGTAGTTCTATCAGATGAAGGTAGAGTTACAGGTGTTGTAAAAGCACTAGATGTTGTCTATGCTCTCGGTAGAAAAAAGGGTAGAGCATTTGTTCCATTTGCAACAATAGCATCATCACTTAGAAGAGTTAAACACACTATAGAGACCATCGATAGTATGGTTGTTAGAGATGTAATGAATGTTACACCACCAATAATATCAGAAAACGAAACAATAGAAGAACTTGTAGAGCTACTAGAAAATGAAGGTGAAGACTATGCAGTTATAGTTGAAGATGAACTAAAATTCAAAGGATTAATAACAGATAGAACACTACTTGAAGCAGCAAGAAAAATAATGACATCTAAGAAAAAGAGGTAGCTTAAGGCCTAACGAAAATACCCATAAACAGTATTGTCTTGAATTCAGGTTCAACTAGCATGAATAGGAACGGTTTATTGATTTTGATAAGCTTACCTCTAAGACCTGTAACGTAGATAGGTACAGCAGTTACCGCGGCTGCCTCAGTACCCTTTAAATGTACTTTAATTCTAGCTCTATGAGTAATAGTCTTTACATAGAGTTCTGCAGTATCCCTATACTCTTCCTTGAGCATGTAACTCAAATCGGCTTTTCCTGGTATAAACAAGCTCTTAACTCCTTTTGACTCAAGAATAGACTTTAGATCTATGAATCCACTATCAATATCGAACGTAGGCATGTATAGCTCTGACGATATGTAGCTCGAAGAGAATAACTCATCCAAAATCTGTAATAGTTTAGTATAGTCTAGTTTCTTAATGAATTCTTCTATATCTCCATTCTTCGGCATTATGACAACGAATCTTACACTAGTACCCTTATACCTTAACGCAATCGCTATGAACTCCTTTTTGTCTATGAACTGTATTGTTTGTTCACCCTTCATGAACTTTGTCTCTATGGGTCCCTCTGGTGAATAGAATGTATCTATGGTTTCTTCTTCGAACTCTTTAACCCATAATCCATAGAAGTAGAGCGTATTCACTATAATGATCCTTGTAAGAGTGTCTATCGAATCTGGCTGAATAATCCTATCTATCAATCCATTGGTTTTATTTCTTACCCACATATTAATTTCTTCAGCTGCTTTCAATGGATTGCTGCTGAAATCTACATAGTGTAGTTCAGCTCTATAATAATCTCTTAGATTTTCGATGTATTCCTCGTTTATCGGAAAGTCTTTTTGAACCCAAATACTGTTGGCTATAAGTATAGTTGTACCATCACTAGTATTCAGAATTTTTAGTAGAACTTGTTTAAACCATAATCGTGATTCAGTTAAATTATCTATGTGGAGATACTCCATCAACTCCTTTCGTGTTTCACCTCTAGTTCCTTCAGTAAGCATCAAGAGCGCTATGTATATACTTAATGGAGAGATAACAGTGTTCTTACCTTGGTAAACATCTTGAAGTATATCGAGAGCGAAACACGTATATGCATTCAATGGTGATGCATAAACAGAACTATATCGAGATATGAAGGGCATTAAGTTCAAGTTTAGCAACACAATAACAACTATGACTATGACTGTAGACACTATCAATAGTTTCTTTATCTTTCTGTTCAAGTATGATCACCTGTCCAGGGATGAATGATTTGTTAAAGAGATAAAAGACTAGTTTTTGAACAATTGTATTCTAGACACATAGCTAGTGTACAGGGGGATTCATTTATGTATAAACGGCTTGTACTTGGCATAACACTAATAGTTTTGATTTCAGCAGTACTAACACCAACAATTCCTAGGTTTACTAGTTCGTATAGCCCTAAAGATATTACTATCAAAGTACTTCATGGTATACCCATGAACAAGTCCAATGATGATAATGGTATGTACTACATTATCTTTAGTATTGATAGTCTTGAATATGATCTTGGTTCTTGGCTTATATACAATGCTATAACGAAGAGTGAGAGCTGGTGGAGAAAGTATTTCTCTGTTGATGCAGTTAAAGCAGCTCTCTATGTAAAGGTTGTTTATAGTCATAAAAAGGTTGTTGTTGATGGTATTAAATACGAGTTAAAGGATATTCCATACTATGTCATTGAGAATAGAACTAGGTTAAGCTTAGATAAATGGTATGGCTTTGAACTGTTTAGAACAACTATTGGTAGTTGTATTCCTAGAGGATATATCAAGATATATGTTAAGAATAGAGAGTATGCTCTCTACATATCTGCAAGTCGTAGATGCTTAGACCAGTATCTAAAGATATATAGTCTTGGTGGTTGGTACGATATTACAATTCTATGGGTATCAAATAGATATGTTATTGAGGAAAAGGATATTGTAACAGTACCTGGATGGAATATCATTATCGATATAAACAGTTCTTTCACAAGAAAACTCCTCAAAGTACTTAGCATTGCAGAGAGTATTCTTGGAGAAACAAACATTGAGTTAACAGTGCTAGCAGCAGGATATGGTGTTGGTGGTAAACCTGTATTTAAAGCAATACCAGATTACCAGTGGTATCCCGGGTTAGAGGGAACAAATGTTAGTCAAATACTAGAAACACTAGGTAGATCACATCCATTCATAACAATAGAATCAGCATCACTAACAATAGGAAAAATAATTGTGAACCTTGAACACCTAGTAGAGGTCGTGAAAGCATTGAGGACCATAAATCTTAGAATGGGATTACTAGTTTACAGAACAGTATCTTCACCTTGATGAGGCATAAGTAAAAAGAAATGAATAAAAAGAAAGTTGAGTTTAGAGCTATGATACTAAGCGTAGATTGATGTCTATAGATAGAATACCTCGTAGCGGACCTGAATACGATGATACTATAGCTTCAATGTATAAAGCGATATCTTCACCATAGACACTCTCAGCATCAACATAGTCATCAGGAGTAGTTGTTCTCCATAGTGATGGTTCATATCTCAGTACATAGAGTTCCATGTAGTGGAAAACACTAATAGATTTATCGTCGTATAGGTCTATATCCATCATTAACTGACCAGACCTATAGAGATCAAATACATCTACATCGAAAGATGCTACATACATATCGAAGTCCGATATTGCACCTTCACTATAGAATGTTGAGCCATCAACCTTTACATAGTCATTAGGAGCTCCATAGAAATCAGGGTCTATGTACACTTTAAAGGTATAGTGTTTAGCTGTATAGTTTTCTACGGGGATTATTCTTATATTCATCATATCCTTATATAGCATTATGTCGGGCCATAGCAGTGTATCTCCCACTTTAAGTATGGCTCTAAAAAGGTAAGCATCGGTTCTATTGTTAATCACAGATGCTGTGACAGCAACTAAATGTTTAACGACTGTATCAGGAGTCCATAGTCTTACGGAGCTGCTGTCAATTCGTGCATATGGTATGTTCAAGCCATATAGGATCTTTTTCCAATTACTATATCTACTAGGCAAATAGTACAAGCTAAGGAGCATTTGATAATCTGGTCCAAAGAGTTCGCTTATGTAAATAGCTTTACCTTGCCAAAAGTCGGGACCGTATGACGTTACAGCTGAGGTGTCAACAACTATGTATGGATAATCATAATATCTATGTACATCGTAGGAATATCTGCAGTAGTGGTCTACCATTAAGTTTTTGTCGATCCATCCCTTCTTGGCATAATATATGGCTTTGCCTATGTTGGGTATACCCCAGCCAGCTTCAGGATTTGGAAAGTAACTACCTAAATTACTGGATCTAAATGCTGTTTGTCTTAGTAATGCCATGACTTGAGCTGGAGTTAAGTCCGGTTTAGCTTCTAACATTTGTGCAATAGCGCCAGCAACGAGTGCGCTTGCATATGAGGTTCCGGAGACTTCGCTGACACCTTCACAAATTAGGGGATTCTTTACGTCTTTACAACAAGAAGGTATGGATATCTCTCCAGGAGCTACAATGTCTGGTTTCATTCTTTTAGCTAATACCCATTGATGCGTAGGGCCATAGTTAGAGTAGTATGTCACGATATCATCATAAGGAGATATGGTGCCTCTAGGATCGGTAGCACCTACAGCTATAGCTCCAAGCATGGTTGAGGGCGATGGTAGCACTTGTTCATAGGCGTCATCGCCTACTGATGCGACTACTATTATGCCGTGCCATAAAAGTCTGGATAGTTGTTTCGAGACCCAATCGTATTTATAAACCCTGTTCACTTTATCATATAGAACCACGCCATCTGGGATAAAGCGTTCTATGTTAAGCCCCCATGAACATACAACGATGCGGATATTATATCTATCCCTGTTCATTAATACCCATCTGACAGCTCTCTCAAGTACTTGTTCTGTAAGTGGTTTATCTTTTCGCAGTACTTCAATACTGATTATTGTGGCTCCGGGTGCTGGACCTATATGGGAGATATTATGGTCTGTTGTATTGGCTACTATTATTAAAGCAATTAGAGTTCCGTGGTTATCATCTGCGACGACTTCATTTGTATCATCGATGGCATTGTAGTATATTAGACGCTTCGGCTTTACGTTCTCCAAACGCTCTATGTATTCGCGTGCTTTATCATACTTTATCCAATTCGGGTCTACACCGTGGTCCAATATCGCTATAGCTATGCCCTTACCACTATAACCTGTTATACTTGGACTAGCGTTAATGGATCTTACTGCTTTTGTGAGTGGCAATGCTCCCGCTGACGCTTCGACTATAGGGCTCTCATGTATTATAATGAGGGTTGTTATTGATAGTGTTAGTAGCATCGCTATCCATATTATACCGAAAATGTGCCTATACATGGTCTAACCCCCTATTTAATGCAAAATTACAAGAACACCTTCTGATATTCCTAGTCTTAGTCCTTTACTTCTCAATTCCTTTACTATCGTATCGAAGTATGTTAAC
>CAZUDD010000088.1:0-6157 GCA_964619665.1 uncultured Desulfurococcaceae archaeon
GATAGTAGGTGATGCCATAGATAGTAATAACATGAGGATTAATGCCATACTCAAAGCTATGCAAAGTAAGTTATGCTCTAGGGAAGTCAAGCAGATCACCACTCCTTAATAATCGTCAACCTTACTTAGAAAAAAAGTTGAATTGAAAGTAATACGCACAGAATTTTCAACAACTTAATTAATCCTTAATTAATTTTTATTAATTGCTAGTAGTCCCGATGTAACACTAAATACCGGTTGAACATCTATGTGATGCTTCATGTTAATTGTTAGGTAGTTATCGTGGTAATAACCCTAGTCTTAACAAGGAACTTGTAGAGTTAATCAATAGGTGTAGATCTATCAATGATCCATGGGTCTTCAGAGAGTTTACTTACGATGATTTAAGAGCTTTCTTTAGTTATCCATGGGTTAAATAGGGTTTACTCTCACTAGCTATTCATAGAGATCGTGTTGTTGGTTATGCATGGATTATGACTATGAAGACACTGAATAGAGCTACACTATGTATAGATCCAGAGATACCCAATAATCTTAGAGTCGATGTTTTGGAATCGATCTTTTCCTGGATTAGATATAGACTTGATAGAGATTGTCTTAGAGATTCTATAACTATTGGTCCATATCTAGAGTTTGGCTATATGCATAAACTCCTCAGAGACTATCCAGGTATATGTGTTGAGAGTAGTTGGAGTATACTAATGATATATCAGGAAACTGTATCGAGAAGCTATAGTGTTCCTAAAGACTATGTTTTGAGGACTATGAGAGAAAACGATGTTCTATCTATTGTTGAGGTATACAACAAAGCATTTTCTCAATACGAATGGTTTATCCTTATGACAGGAGGTGAATTTAGAGATATTTTGAGGAGAAGAAAATCAATAGTCTTTGTTGTTGAGTATCAGGATAAGATAGTTGGTTTTGTATTTGGTGAAATATACCGTGCTGTTGATGGTGATTATATAGCTATCGTCAATACACTAGCTGTTGACCCTAATCACCGTGGTAAAGGTCTTGGTAAAGCATTGATGGATACAATAATAAGAGAGTTTACTGAGATCCAGGGTGTAAAGAGGATTTTTCTTGATAGTGTTATTGGTTTAGAGAATCTCTATAGAAGATTTGGATTTAGAGAGTACAGGAAGTGGACTCGATTGATAGTCTCTATACCTCAAATACCGTATAAATCGATAACTCTATACCATCTATGAACACTACCTCTATATTTATTCCCTACGATACTCTAGACATACAAAACCTAGATCCGTATCTCTAGACCATTCCATCGGTTGCTCATAGACAGGATCTTCCCAAGGTTTAAGCCTTAGTATACCTAGAGCTTTCGATCTATACATACCAACAGATTTAAACAGCTTATCAACTTCATCAACTGTATAGAACTTAGCTTTGCTATAGAATACATGACCTTTTCTACCAAGTTCTAGATAGTATTTACCCCAACTACTATCTCTAGGAACTATACACACTATCACCTTGCCATCTTCTCTAAGTACACGTGCAACCTCCTTTAGTACCATCAATGGATTTTCAAGAAAACACAGCGTAACAATCAAAAACACTGTTGATATACACTTTGATCTAAGTGGAAGATATTCACCAAAAGCTTGAACTACATCAACACCTCTTCTATGAGCTTTTAAAAGCATTGAGATTGCAGGATCAATACCTATATCAATTCCTAGTCTTGATGCAAAGAACCCTGTTCCTACACCAATATCTAGAGTGGGTTTAGAAAATTCAAAACTTTGAATCAAATAGAGTTCGTTCTCAGCAATAATCCTGTTCCTCTCATACCATAAGTCATATCTATCTGCATATTCATCAAATATCTTAAAGCTCAAGATATCTCAATCCAGTACAACATCAATTAAATCTAGAACAAAAAGATACTTCTCGTGAACTCTATGAAGTTAACCCTGACATCTCTGTATAGAGTACACGTTTGTTTGCTGTCAATTCTATTTAGTAGCAACTATTATGAGCCTTGTCTAGTGTACTCTATTTCTTGGGAAGGATATTGTGGAGCTATACCCTGTTATAAGGGATGGTGTTGTAGTTGGCTATGTATCTTCATCTGCTGATTTCACAGCTATTTTCGATAGATCTGGTTCTATTGTGAAGAGAATTCTATGGTTTAGTCGTGACTATGGTGCTGTGATAGACAAGATAATGGTTGGTAGTAGTATCGTTGTACCATCGTCTAGCTATAGAATTGATTTTGACCAATGGTTTGAGTATCTACCACCACTAGGATTCTATACATTTAGTGATCTGGATAAGTATATTGAGTTTCTTGAGCATGTGATAGGTGGTTTATTGAGGAACAGGACTGTTATGATATCTTTTAGTGGTGGTAAAGATAGCTACGTATCTCTACTCATATTATCGTTGCTTCGCAAAAGAGTTGAGTTTAGGCTTGTTGCTGTCTATAGCCATATGCCCTACCTAGAGAATAATGAGAATTCTAAGATGGCTGAAAAGATATGTAGAGATCTTGATGTTGAGTTTATCTATGTTGAACCTGATAAACATGTTGTTAAGAGATACCTAGAGAATGAGGGGCTGCCTTATAGGGGTATTCGTTGGTGTACATACTTAAAGACAAGACCAATTAGAGTTCTTAGAAAGAGACTTAGTGTTGACTATATGGTTTCAGGTGATAGAATTGGTGAAGCTCTAAAGAGATTTACAAGGTTATTACCATCAGCTTTAAAGAGAGAGTTTGTTAAGGGTAAAGAGCTTAGACCAGCATATACATTGACAATACTAGATGTTGTTAGGATTTGTAGAGAAACAGGCTATATACACCCTGATTATCTTGTTGGTCTTCCACGTGTAAGCTGTAGTTACTGTCCATACAAATCACTCTATGAATTCAGTGTTACTAAGAAAACAGGTTTTGAGGATTATCTAGAGGATATTCTTAGAAGAGAATATCGTGTTTGGTATAGAGACAAAGGTATTTCATGGAATGATTTTGTTGAGAAAGCTCTATGGAGATATACACCTAGAGCTGCTCGTGCATGGAATGAAGCTATGAACTACGTAGAGAAGCTAGTTAATAGAGGTGAACTTGAACTCGTTAAGGCTAGTGAAGTTCTAGATATGTTTAAGAGTATATGGACTGAAAGACTACCGCTTATAAGAGAACATGTAAAGAGTTTTGATGATCTTATACAGATCTTGGTTATGTGGAGAGATAGACTTTATAGAGATAGAGTTGCACAGTAAAAACAACATTATATGCTATCTCTCTTCACCAATAAGTTTTCTAAATGCTTGAATGTTATGGAGGATCTCTAGCCAATAAGGTATGATTAATGCTATGAGTAGTATCACTATGTAGAGTGGTGGTTTTGCTAAGAATAGATATACAGAGACTGTTGTTGTTGCATATACTGCATAGATTAGTGTTCTAGGTAAAACAAACCCCTTAACAACGATGTAAGCAGCTAGATATGGAGGTATATCCTTAACAGCTATATAGTCATTAGAACTTGTTTTCTCAACAAGACCATATCTATAGAGTCTCTCAAGGATTCTCTGTGCTTTAGCAGGACTTTTATAGCCCATCAACCTCTGAAAACCACGAATACTAACAGGTTTTCCATATCTCAACAGTTTTAACCATGCTCTAAGAGCTTCAGTATCGATCAAGTATTAAACACCAACAAAATCCATGCTTATTCTAGAACAAAAAAGTGTTTAGAGAATAGAGCTTAGATTTCAGCGATGTTTAAACACTATGAATATGGCTATAGCAGTTGCTATACCGATACCAATAGCTATTGTTACTAATCGATTATCGTATATAGGTATCGAGGTACTAGGTATTGATGAATATGTTGTGTATTCTCCCATACTAGATGTGGTGATGGTAGTTGTTGGTGGTTCTCTAGGTAGTGTATTTGTTGGTATTTGAATACTACAACCAGCAAATCTCAAGAGGTATGACTGTATATAGCCATTAATTACTAGGTATTCAAATGTATACCAATCACCATTATAATACATAAGCCTTCTATTCCAACCAGCATAACCAGCATATGTTTTCTGAACTATCTTCTCTATATCATCATCAGTAATACCCTTGATAACACCTATAGTTCTAAGCCACTTTAGTTCTTCTCTAAGTTCATATCTTAGCATAGAAGTTAACTCCTCTCTAATCTTAGCGAGGTCATTGCTATACCTCTTCTCTAATTCATTAATTAGATTCTTATCAACAACTTCTATCCTTATAACAGGATAGAATTTAGTTGCTTTTGATTCATCAAGAACTGGTTTACTATCTTCAAAACCCTGTAGATAGATAATCACAGCTAGTTCTCTATAGACGATACCTCTATACACATAAACATTTTCTCTTACCTCAATAACATTATTGATATTTCTTAGTATAGATAGGTTGTACTCTATACCTGGTTTATTCAGTATAACTTCTATAGAGTAGAGATTGCTTGGATCAAAACAGGCATCTACACAATAGCTATAAGCTATAGCGAAAACCATTAGTATAGCTATAGTGCTTAAGACAATTCTCTTCAACACTGTGAAACCACCGATAAAAAGCTATGGAGGTTATTGTACTTAGTACTTGGGTATAGATACACTATTGTCATATCAGTCGTGACAAAATCTTTAGCTTACCTATAAACTTCTTTCCTATTACGATACCTACTCCAAGACCAATAATTGTTCCTATAGCTACTAACATAGATGCTGGTATACCTCCAGTAGCACTAACCGTAGTTGTTAAGGTTTTTATCTGTGTTGAGAATATTGTTGATGTATACTCATGTACTTTTGTAGATGTAGTCTCGATAGTTCTAGTAATGTTCATAGTACGGGTCTTAGAGTATGTCGTGGTTTTCGTAATCATCTTTGTGCTGGTATAGGAGCAAGGATATGTTTTTGTAATTATTGTGGTTTCTGTAGTTGTCTTTGTCAAAGTTATCGTTGTTGTTACACTCTCTGTGTACGTAGTTGTAGAAGTATATACTATTGTTGTAATTACAGGTAACCCAATAGCTTTACCCTTAGCAATGATGAGTTGCGGTGTTATATCTTCAACAGGTTCGATATACATGGTGATAGTCGGTATAGTAACTTCTACAGTAGTAAAGTTATAGTCGATTACATTATACGATACGTTTTCCGTTATATTCTCTAGCAATGCAAAGCACTTCCTATACTCAATCTCTATAGAGTATCTATTGTTGAAGTTGATTGTGTAGTTAGCTACAGCATTAAATAGATTTGTTGTATTGATAGCAATCAATGCTTTTATATCTGGACCACTGGCAACGAGATATACATAGTCGATATTGTTAGAAGGTGGGGATATGATGTAAAGTGTTGTTATGTTTTCACCTATATTGAATGATATGTTGTACATTAACATATTTGAGCTTGTGTTGATTATCAGTGTATCTGATGATGTTGTTGGTATACCTGTGGTTATGTTGTATCTAGTTATTGTTTCGAGTACTGCAATTCTATTGTTTGGTAGTGCTTTAATCCATGTGCTTCTCGATGTGGAAACGCCTTCTGTTGATTCAACAGCATAGAGATAGAAATCTACTAATTCGATATTGGATTCATTGGCTATCATTAGAGCATATGCATTACTTATAGATCCATAGAACGATGCTACACCGAAGATCTTACCATTGTAGATTAGATCAAATTTCATTCCATCGAAATACTCAGTCCCATTGTAGTCCAGTGTAGCATTACAATACATTTTTGTGAATAGAAAACTCAGATTCTCTAGATCTAGTGAGCTCAATACATAGTAGTAACCTGTAAATGCGTTTCCACCATAGCCATAGACATACAGTACACTACCATCTCTATATAGAGTGTGTGTTATTGCGAATGGAATCTTTATGACCTTCTCAATATATCCATTAGAATCATTTACAAGTATCACCAAACCCTCGATAGTCCATTCCTCCCAATCCTTAGATACATTGTATCCAAATAGATAGAGGGTATTATTGAATAGCTCTATTTGGTATACAGAGGTGTTTATGAATGATATGTTCCATAGTATCGATCCACTAGATGTATTTACCTTGGTAATGCTGTAGAGTAGAGATGGTTTTACAGGATCAATAGCTGTAAACGC
>CAZUDD010000089.1:0-6155 GCA_964619665.1 uncultured Desulfurococcaceae archaeon
ATATATAGACTATACATTGAAGTTTTTCTTTGTGTATCTCGTGATTACGTTTATGGTGTTGATCTTTGGCACTATTGGATTCACTATATATAGGACAGGTAATCAACTTCTAGGTGTTGTATTCATAGTATTAATGTCTATAGCCGTAACTCTGTGTGATACCGTTGGATTTATTGGTATATTGTACTTTGCAGTTGCTAGTATAGCATCTATAAAGAGAATTGGGTTAGGGCTTAAAGAAGTAGCTAAGAACCTTGGAGCAAAGTTCTTTGCTATACTCATAATTGCAGTAATTTTAACAGGAGTTCTCATAATAGGTCTACAACACGTATTCTCCGTGATTATGCCGTCTATCTATCCAATACAACCACCTTTCAAATCACACTCATGGAAGAGAAAGGTATTCTTAAGACACTGTCCAACAATTTCATCAGCAACTGGTACAGCTATTGGTGCTATAATTCAATTATTTACTGTTATAGCCATAGCGAGAAGAAGCGCTAGTAGGTTATTGTCATCGGTATCTCAAGCCTAGGCATAGTGATGTTTAATACCACTCAAAGAATGCACATATTTAGTACTATGGAGATACGTATAATTTCGTTATGAAAATAAGTCTTCTATTTCATCTATATCTATGGTTTAAGGGCTGTGTTATGGTGAGGATACCTAGGATAGATTTTGATGAGAGAGATATCAGGGTTCTGCTTGAGGTTTTTGTTGAGGGTGAAAGAGTTAAGCCTTCACAAGTTGCTAAGAGGGAGGTTCTTAGAAGATATGGTCTTTTAGGTACTCAGAAAGACCGTATTTTTACTGCTATTCTCTATGGTGTTGGTAAAGTTCTTGGTGTTATCGATAAGATTATACATATGGCTATCGGTGTTGATCCCCAAGACTTGGATTCGTGGTCTAGAGCTGCTCTTAGAATTGCTGTTTATCTAAAGAATTTTGGTTATAGAGATGAAAAACTGTGGAGTAAGCTCAAGATTTATGCACCTATAGTTGTTAGAGATGTTGTTGGTTTT
Organism: uncultured Desulfurococcaceae archaeon; assembly: GCA_964619665.1. GTDB lineage: Archaea > Thermoproteota > Thermoprotei_A > Sulfolobales > Ignisphaeraceae > CAZUDD01. The sequence goes on from CAZUDD010000089.1 coordinate 1,026, forward strand.
GAAGAGGCTTGGAGATTGAGAGAGTATCTCGATAGAGTTTGGAGGTACAGCTATAGGCCGAGATCTGATGAGGAGAAGTTGGAGCTTCAGTTCATGGTATCTTCATGGCTTGTAAAGAAGCTTATCAGTTACTTCGGTAGAAAAGAAACTATTGCTTTTCTAGAAGCATCTAATAGAAAACCTGCTCTTGGATTAAGAGCGAATACCTTGAAGGCAACACCTGAAAAACTATTGAGTGAAGTTAAGAAGTTTGGTGTTGATGCATGGATAAGTCCTTATGTACCAGTAGTTGTTAAGTATCGTGGATCTATAAACTATGAAGAGTTTGAACCTTTAAAGAAAGGTGAAGCTATTCCTCAAGATGATGCTAGTGCTGCTGCATCTATAGTTCTTGATCCTAAGCCTAATGAGGTTGTTGTTGATATGTGTGCAGCACCAGGTGGTAAGACTAGCCATATAGCTGAGCTCATGAGAAATCAAGGCAAGATATACGCTTTTGATATCTATGATGATAGGATTGAGCATATGAAGAGACTTCTAGAGAAATGCGGTATAACAATTGTCGAGGTATTCAAGCTTGATGCTAGAAAAGCAACTGAAGTTCTAGGTGAAGAAATAGCAGATAAAGTGTTACTAGATCCACCCTGTTCATCAACAGGTGCTATAGCTAAACATCCAGAAGCTAGATGGAGAATAGATGATGCTAAACTAAACGAGCTTGTTGAACTACAGAAACAACTACTCGATACTGCTGTGAAACTCGTTAAACCAGGTGGTAGAATACTGTATTGTGTATGTAGTGTTCTACCTGAAGAAGGTGAACATGTTATTCAATGGATACTAAATAGATACTCAGATAAACTCAGATTGATACCAATAGAAAAACCGTTTTCACCTGGACTAATACCAGGTACTATGAGGGCATGGCCACATAAACACAATACAACAGGTTTCTTCTATGCATTGCTAGAGAAGACTAGTAGTTTATCTTAGGATTGAGATAAACACTTATTACTAGATCAAGATTCTAATGCTTTGGTTTCTATCTTGAAACCTTGGAATGCCATTAGACTCTACATAGCTATATCAATAGTTCTTATCATTGTTATAAGCATAATCATCGTAGCTATATCGTTTAGCTATGCTATTGAATTATCGAGTTACAGTAGAGAACGTATATCTAAGTCAGAGTTTACAGCAATAGCTAGTAGATTCATATATGATATCCTATTCTATAGCTTTGCATCAAACATCGTAACTATTATCATAGCGTGTATTCTAGGTATCAACATATTTAGAAGTCTAATCGACTTTGGATTCAAGAAATACTACAACACATTTACACTCTTAGTATCTGCTTTTACAGCTATAGCGGTAACTGCAGCAATATGTGTAATGCTATTTGATGGTCTTAAAGCAACAACAATCTATATAGTGAGTAAAGCTGCTGAAAAAGCTTATGGAGTTAAAGAATATGTTGATATTTTTAGAGCTCTAGATGCTTTAACATCATCACTTTCCTATCTCTCTAGAGCTCTATATGAAACTACTAGTGGATTAGGTATTCTACCAACTATTCTAAGTTCATTAATATCGATATTCATAATGTTGTCTATAGCGTTATCGAGTAATATTCATAGAATTAGAATACAGATTCTAGTAGTTTTAAGCTGTATAGTCATAGCCATAGAATGTATAGGTATACTCATAACAATCTCTAGTATCTATGTCGTAGAGGCAGTACCAGTATTAATGCAAATCAACAATCTACTTGGTGTTGTAAGCTTCATAGCCTTGATACTTATACTCATATTTACTGGTAAGTTTAAAGATGTTGAGAAGAAAATGATTGAAGCTATGAAACAAGTAAAAGAGACTTTGATTCCATATCCACCATCTAGAGAGTAGAAACATATTAGTTCTCTGAAGTAGATTAGGTTTTCGGTGTTTATACTTGTCAATACCTATAAAAATAGATGTTGTTGTGATTAAGAGAGATGGTAGAAAAGAGCCTTTCATACCTGAAAAACTTGTTGTTAGTGCTTTGAAAGCTGGTGCACCACCAGATATAGCTCGTAAGATTGCTCTTATAGTAACTGCAAAGATTCTTGAACAGAATTTGAAGGAAGTTAGTGCTAAAGATTTAACTCGTTGGATGCTTGAACTACTTAAGAAAGAAAATGAGGAATGGTATAGAAACTGGATATTATTTGATAGAGCTGTTAAGAAGAGAAGAACTGAGGAAGAGCTTCAAAGATAGAACCTCACTATATCTGTAAATACTTGTTTAGTATGTAGTGAATCTGTACATAGTGTTTTTGAGGGTTGTGTAGATAAGTTCTGAAAACCTATCTCAGATCTGAGAGTGGGTATCACAGTATCTATAGCTCATTCTATCCTTTTCGGTGTACACCATGATGATACTATGGATAGCAATCACAGCTTCTATATCGCTATCACTTATCTATGGTGCAACATCTGTCTATAGTGTTGTTAAGAAGTTGTTTAGAGAGGTTTGGAAAAAGGTTAGTATTGATGATGTAGACAACAACGATGTTCTTAGAATAGCTATTCTACTACCGTTCTATAAGGAGAGATTTGAGGATATAGCAACAACATTTCATAGTATTGCTGAACAAGTTTATCCAAGAGATAGAATGACAGTATTTATCATCGTTGAACGTGGTGATAGCAAAACTATTAGGAATGTGTATAGGTGTCTACATATACTAAAGAATGCTGGTATAGAATATGAGATTGTATTCAATGAAGTTAGGAAGAGTAAAGCTAGAGCATTGAATAAGGCTTTACGGAGGGTTCTAGATAGTTATGACTGTGTTGTTGTTTATGATGCTGGTGATATAGTCTCTGACAAGTTTCATCTACTAAAAGTATCTAAGCTAATCTCTGAGGGATACACTGTAATTGGATGCAAAGTATATAGAGTTGGACCAGGAATCATCGGTAAGCTATCCTATATAGATACACTTCTATGGTACAACGTTGCATTGCCTGGTATAACTAAGCTTATAGGTTATCCACTCTTTAGTGGTGAAGGTCTTGCAATCTCAACAGCATTTCTAAAGAAGATTGGTGGTTTTCCAGATAGACTAGCTGAAGATGCGTACATAACAATGTTGTTGGCTAGGTATGGTGGTAAAGGAGTTCTTCTCGATAGCGTTATCTACGAGGGTAGTCCGTCAAGTATCACTAGCTTATTTAGACAGAGATTGAGATGGTATCGAGGTTTATTAGAGTGTTTTAAAGATCTTGTACTCTATCATTGGAGAGATATTGGTCTTGGAAAATCTGTTAAGATTGGTATAGCGTATCTACAGCCAATAGCATCGTTATCAACAATGATAGCCTTTATAATCGCTATATCAACACCACTAGCTTTAACACCATCACCTATATCAATGCTAGCAATAGTAGTTGTTGTACTTATTTTCTTAGCACCACTATATGTCGTTATCGATCTTAAGATAAGAGATAGAGTACTATTGTTAGCACCCATATACTGGATTTCACAGGGAGTAATTGTCATCGCTAGTCTAGTTCTACCTCATCTAAAATGGCTTAGAACATCAAGAACATTAGTAACAATACAACAAACAACAAGATAATCTATACACTACCTGAACTCCTACACCAGCTCCTCAAAGGGCATTCACCACAAAGAGGCTTTCTAGGTTTACATATCATAGCAGCTAAATCAAGAAGAGCTATATTGACATCCTCAAGAAGTTGAACAGGAACTTCCTTCAATAACCACTGTTCTGCATAATCAACATCAACTCTATGACCAAGAAACCTAGATAAGAATCTAAGAATATTAGTATCAACAAATGGTCTTGGAACACCGCATATCCTAGTCATCAACACATTTCTTAGATATCTACCGATACCAGGTAGAGCATCAAGATCCTTTTCACTACATGGAAAAACACCTCTATAATCCCTTAAAACTCTACAAACAACTTCCTTTAACCTAGAAGCTCTATATATCAATCCTATCTTTTTAAAGAAACACTTAATCTCTTCATCACTAGCATTACAGAGATCCTCTGGTCTTGGAAACCTATCTATAAACTCACGATAAACCCTATCCACGACCTCAGATCTAGTTCTAATCAACATAAACTCAGCTACAACAACACGATACCAATCCCTAGTTATTCTCCAGGGAAACAACCTTCCATGAACTCTAAACCACTCCAAAAGCCTTTGATACCACATACCCCTATGTAGAAGCTGATATAGCTCCATATTAATGAGTAGCTTACATAACTCTGTCAATATAGTTTTTCTATCGTATTAAGTAGTGAACTAGGTGCTACTATGATGTTCATCCTTAACCAATGACAGAATATACCTCAATATTAGACCACTTATATGGGTTTATGGTGTGTAGGTGATATACATGAAGCTAAACTTGGTGCTATCCATAGTTGTCATCATAATGTTAGGTACAATATTCGCGTTCTCACCCGCCTACAGCATTATTTACCATGATCACGACATTGTGATAGTAGATCTTAAGGAAGTCTTTGTTGAACCAGACATGATATACAATGGTACTATATTTGTCTATTTCAACAAGAGCTATATCAACTATACACGTCTTGAAGATATATCGCAGTTAGGTTGTAGTAAAGGAGTTGAATTTGATGAAGTAGTTGCTATGATAGCTCTATACAGAAAATATGGAGAAATCGAGCTAGCCAACGCATTGCAATACATAGCTAATACCACGAGCAAGCTCATGACAATGCTTAGACTCAATGGTATTTCTGTTAGTACAAGGGGGTCACGTGTAGCTTTTCAATCGATAACCATATATGTCTTCAGAGACTCGTACGAGAAGTTACTACATTTTGTAGATACGCACAAAAAGTACCTCAAGAAGATAATTGGTGATATTCGAAGTAAATACCCTGTTATGTCTAAGAACTTTACTATTTGTTTCCTGATATCCATGGTAACAGAGGAACAGTATAGACTGAAAGACTATATACGCGTTAGCTTGAATCTCAGATTATTTGGTCGTACACATGGTGTTGGTGAAACAATAGGAGATTTAGTAGATGTTCTTGTAACTGAAAAACTATTGAATAAAACGAATACTAG
>CAZUDD010000090.1:0-6135 GCA_964619665.1 uncultured Desulfurococcaceae archaeon
GGCTATGACTGCAACTAGTGGTCCTGGTTTTTCATTGATGGAAGAGAGTTTGAGTTTAGGCTTCATGTTCGAGTTACCTCTTGTAGTAGTTAATGTTCAAAGAGTTGGACCCTCAACTGGAATACCTACTTTAGGTTCACAACAAGATGTTTTACAGGCTATATGGGGATCCCATGGAGATAGGGAAACAGTAGTTTTAGCTCCTTCAACACCTCAAGAAGCTTTTGACCTTACAATAAGAGCTTTCAATATAGCTGAAAAACTCAGAATACCCGTTGTAGTGCTATCCGATCAGTTCATTGGTCATTCATATGGTCGTGTTCATATTCCTGACCTTCGAGAGATAGAGATTATTGAAAGAAAAAAGATTTCTAATAAGCATGAATTTGATGATTTGGTTCCACCATTCATGGAACCAGGCAAAGGATACTACTTCCATTATGAAAGCCTAGTTCATGACGATAGGGGATACCCCGTCATAGATAAAAATGTGACTGAACAGCTTCTCAGTAGACTTCTAGCTAAAGTTCGTCGTAATAGAGATTGGCTTATAGACTATGAAACTATTGTTCATGGTTCGTCTGAGAAGAGTTCTCTACTCATTATCTCTTATGGTAGTATAGGCGCTATAGTTAAAGGTGCATTAAAGAGATTACAAACATCTATGAATCGATACTCGATAGTATTTGTAAGACCTAGAACAATATGGCCGTTTCCAGATAAAGAGCTTAGAGATATGGCTGAGAAATACCGTGTCGAGAGGATATTAGTATTCGAAATGAATTATGGTCAAGTCATACATTTAGTACGTGAAAGCTTACTCGATCTAGTTCAAGAAATATCTTTTATTCACTTTACACCGGGTTTCTATCCCACAACACGCGACATCATTGAAGTTCTACAAAGAATTATAAGGTGAAGAGTTTTGGCTCACGATAATACATCCAAAAAGTTACCGCCAGTTTATAGCAATATCGAGGATTTGATTAGAGTAGAGCGTTTACCTACAATGTGGTGTCCCGGCTGTGGCTTGGGTATAGTTCTAAAGGTATTCCTTAAAGCAGTTAAAGATTCAGGAATTCATCCGAAGAGACATGTTGTTGTATGTGGTATAGGTTGTTCAGGTAGATTTTCAGGTTATGTTAAACTTGATGGATATCATACAATTCATGGTCGTGCTATACCATTTGCTATAGGATTGAAATTGGCTAGACCAGATTTAGAGGTAACAGTTATCGGAGGTGATGGAGATATTGTCAGCATTGGCGGAAATCATTTCATTCATGCAGCACGCAGAAATCATGACATCAATGTAGTCATAATAAACAACATGATATACGGTATGACAGGTGGTCAATTAGCACCAACTACACCTAAGAAAGCAAAAACAACAACTACTCCTTACGGATCATTTGAAGAACCATTGAATATACCTTTACTAGCTATAGCATCTGGTGCTACCTATGTCGCTAGATGGAGTGTTGTCCATGTCGAGAATCTGCATAAATCATTCATAAAGATGTTTAAACATCGTGGATTTTCAGTAGTGGAAGTCTTAAGTCCCTGTGCACTATTTGCTCGAAGAAATGGATTAGATATAGTGGACATTTACAAAATGTTTATGAAGCGCTGCAGATACGAACCCCACCCAGATCCGTTTAAGGCAGTAATAGACCTTGACGAGGATAAACCTATTATTGTGGGTGAGTTTCTGGAGATTGAAAAGCCTTGCTACGAAGAGCTCCTATATGATCAATTGAGAAAGATTAAGGCGAAACATGTTGAAGCGCATAGAGCTTAGAATTGCAGGTGCTGGTGGACATGGAATTGTATTTGCTGGAAGGCTATTAGGCCAAGCATTGGTGGAAAAAGATTTCGATGTCTTCATGACGCCGTTCTATACACCAGCTCAACGTGGTGGTTGGTCTAAGGTAGACATAGTTGTATCAGATACGTCCATCGATAGTCCTGTAGTTGAAGAACCAGATATTTTAGTAGTGACAACGCAAGAAAGATACGATAATGAGATACATCATGTGAAACCGTCATCTATAGTTATATTTACACCCGAAACAGTAATTCCTCGAAACTTTGACTTAGCTATACACATCCCAGTAACAGCATTTGATCGCGCGGAAAAAATTGTTGGATCTCGCTTATATGCAAATACATTTCTAGTTGGTGTTATAGGAGCAATACTTGGACTAGATATCAGTACTCTGGAAAAGGCTTTGAATAGTATTGGTGCTAGGAATATACGTGAGAACCTCATAGCTATAAGCTCTGGTTTCGAAATAGGTACTAGACTGAAAGAGGTATACTGTAAAATCCCTATGTGCATCATATGTTGATGAAGAGAAATGGGGCTCCTCTGATCTTGTGATGAATGGGCTCTTAACGGATTCCTAATACACTTATCTCTACCGGAAACTACATCATCTAGGGGATCTTCTTGATAGGGCCTATACACATCAAGGCTAAGAAAGGAGAGGTAGCCGAAAGAGTCATTGTAGCTGGCGATCCAGCTCGAGTTAAACAACTTGCAGATATGATTAATGGTAAGCTCGTTAATGAGAATAGGGGACTACTAGTCTATACAGGTGAGTACAAAGGTGTACCAATAACTGTTGCAATGCACGGTATTGGAGGGCCTTCGTCAGCTATAGTATTTGAAGAATTGATAATGCTAGGAGCTAAAGTGATGATAAGACTTGGAAGCTGTGGTGCTATGGTAAAAGGTCTCAAAATAGGCGATGTTGTTATACCTACAGCAGCTGCATATTATCCTGGAGGCATATTCTATCAATATACAAGAGATAACGTGTGTCTAGGTCTAGCACCACATTATGAAGTACTGAACGCTTTAATTGATGAGGCTAAGAGGCAAGGCCTAAAATTCGTTGTAGGGCCTATAATCAGTAGTGATGCATTCTATGCTGAAGATCCAGAGTTTGTTAAGAAATGGACTAGTAGAGGTGTAATAGCTGTTGAAATGGAATGTGCTACACTCTTTATGTTAGGAGCATTCAAGAACATAAAGACAGGAGCTCTTCTTGTTGTAAGTGACTCTCTCGTTGAAGAACTTGGATTCGCTGATGCTGAACAGCTTAGACCATACATTGAAAAAGCATCAAAAGTTGTTCTAGAAGCTCTAACAAGAATTCCTATAGGTTAGAAGGCTGGGAATCAGCGTCGTCTAGCCTCATCAGCTATCAGACGCCCACTACTCATCACAGAGTTATTTTTCACTACCAAAGTAAAGTTTTTCATTTATCCACGGTATAAGTGCATTGATAACTGCTTGATACACTAGATCTTCTCTTTTCACAACATCTCTAGTAAGAAGCTTTATTACACCTCCATGCGATCCTATATCTCTTGTGCCAAAGTATTTATCAACAACAACATCTAGCTCTATACCCCCACGCAATATCTCTTCAACAAATTTTCGAGGTATTGGAAACCCAGAGCTCATGCCAATACCAACTCTGCTTCTCGAATCTATGATTACAGCTACCTGAACATCAATCCAGCTCTCTCCTAACATAAAGATACCTGCTTCAACACCAACACTGAAATCGCAATTTCTTATTGAATTCTTAGCATATATAGCTCTCTGCATAGCTCCAATAAATATCGAATCTAAGCCTATTGGTTGTGCTCCTATAGATGTTTGGACTTTACATGGTATTAGCTCAACTTTTTCGCTAGGGAAAAATGTTTTGAAGGCTCTTTCAATACCAGCAATTTTTGTAGGATTTGTTGTGCCAACAGCAATCAACAAATCACTATCACCATCTAACGCTTTCCCTAAAGTCGAAGAGCTAAATATGTGTTTATATTTATTTGAAACAACGATCAGGGACATTCATAGCAACCTGAAGAAATCTCTGTGTTTAATAGCATCGATAGATCGTGACAAAAAGTATACACATCTAGGTCTAGGCTTCTCCACAGACAATGGTATTTTAACAGCATATCATGTAGTGAAGGAAGCTCATTCCATTATAGCCATGTTTTGTAATGGAGCTATGCTTGAATTGACTATACACAGTGTATATAGAGACTATGATCTAGCAATTCTTAGACCTCGCTATGAACTACCCCTACATACTCTACCTCTTTGTGAAGCTCATACAGATATCGGATCCATAGTGATAGTTCCCTGGATTACTATGCATACACTATCGCCATCAATATCCATAGGATTTGTATCCAACAATAGTGTATGTACATCTATAGACCGTGAAATGGTTATATGCGATCTTCTCCAGATACAATCAGGGTATAGTGCTGAAGGTATCAGCGGTGCGCCAATACTGTCCTTGATGAATCGTTGTGTTGCAGGTATTGTACTTGCTAAAAGTATTGATAGTCCATCACTATTGTATGCTTTACCTAGTTCTACAATCTTAACCCTCATTAAAAATGGCTCTGGTAGGTCTGTTAAGAATGCTAAACTTGGTCTTAGACTTCTAAGATTAACGTCTATAACTCTAGCATTACTAGGTTTACCAGGCATGTGTAGCTACATGGTCATAGAAGTCTTAAAGAATTCTCTAGCTGAAGAAATGGGGTTCAAGCGAGGAGATATACTAGTGAAATGTAATGATAGGGCTATTACATCGCTAACGGATATACGTGAATGTATTGATGAAGGTGTTCGCGAATTCGTTGTCTATAGACATGACAAAGGATTGATAGCACTCCGCATTAGCGATAATAGACGGTGGTAGAACTTAATTAAGTCCCGAAATGCAAGGGTTTATGGGCGGTGGTGGGGCCCCGTTAACTCCCGCACTATGCGGGTGGATGAAACGGGTGCCCGAGGGCGCCCGACAATCTCATGTTCTTGTTAACTTATAATCCGTAGTCTGTATAGACATTGTTGATGGTGTTATGAAATGAGTGGATGGAGTGTATACGAAAAGGAGTCTTTCAAAAAGACCTTACCTGATGAAATTCATGAATTCTTAACTAAGGTATACAACGTCTATTTCATACAACTACCACCAAGTTTAATGAAGAGTTTTGAAACTGTTCGCGATAAATTAATACCTTTAACAGTTAGGATAGAAGATGAGAAGTACAGAGACTTCTGTACAACGTTTTCTCAAATCTATAGATCCGTTATGGTTGACTCTTCAATTCCTCAAAATGTTAAAGAAATAGTTAAGGAGTTAGCGGAGAAGACAAACAAATTCTTCCAATCAAGAGGATTTCCCTTATGCGTTACAGAGTTGAAGTATTATCGAGTCAAAGTGAAAGTTCTCTATAAAGGAAAGCCACTAGGTAACGCTCTAGTTATTGCAGAAACTAGTGGTAAGGTAGCTGCATCGAAGGAAACAGATTCTAGTGGTGTTGCAGAGCTTGAACTTCCTAATGGATCTTACACCATATCAGTCTATAAACAGCTTGATGAAGATAAGTATATCTACGAAGAGAAGACCATTGAAATATCATCGAATACAGACTTAAAGTTCAATATTGAAAAAACTAAGACATATATAGAAATCAGCAGAGAACGTGGTGGAAGACCACTAATAAAGGAAATCAAGTAGTGATATGATGATAAGGGCCCTTTCTGAAATTATGATGATAGTTTCGCGCTCTGACATTAGATAAATTGAGTGTTTAACGCAATATTCACGAATACATCAACATACGCTGTATCAGAAGCCTTAAAAGCCAATGTTTTTAGCATAGACTGAGATAGATTCTATACATTCACTTAGGTTGAAGCCTATATGCGTAGCTATTGCTGGTATTAAAGAGCCTGTTTTGGTACGTAGATACCCTGTCAATATACTTAACGAAATGCTATAGTTATGGCTAGGATCCGAAGAATAAGCAATGCAACATCCTATATGAGGTTAAGCATAATAATGGAAATTCTAAAAGACTAGATCCTAATGTGCGTTAAGCACCTCATTCTTCGTCAGAGAAGTCATGGCTTTTTATGGAAGCAATTACATGGGCTCTAATGCTTATGAAGAGAGCACTATTCGAAACGTTTGCAGAGAAGAGTATGTTCGTTTATCGCTAGAAAATCTAGGCGACCGAGATTTGGAAGGAGATGGTGCGGCGGCCGGGATTTGAACCCGGGATCTCCGGCTCGGCAGGCCGGCGTCCTAG
>CAZUDD010000091.1:0-2109 GCA_964619665.1 uncultured Desulfurococcaceae archaeon
CTCTATACCTTCAATGAATACCCTATAAGCTCCACCAACAATACATGTATAATTGTTTATCTCTGGGATTTTGCTAACCTTAACTAAACGTATGGTGTAGTTCACGACTCCAATCGATATAGGATCTTTAACAATATTTGGAATCTTATATCCTAGAATATACCTACTCTTCTCATCTATAGGACCACTTACATTGTATTCAATACCATAATCAACATGTACTAGTCTCATATTGAAAGACTCAATTCCTTTCAATGTTTTTGGAACTCCAACACCTATTACTCTGAATTTCTCGATGAAGATTCTATCTGCTTTGACTTCATAGGGCTCAATAACTACTACTGGTTCAACTTCTATCGATTCTTCAGCACAGTAAGTTTCAGGGCCTAGAGTTTGACAGAATGCTATTGTTTGTTTTCCTGATGGTAGAAGAACGTAGTTAACGGATGTACTCTTATTTTCTACTTCAAGAACAACATTTTCGTTTACATTGAATCCAATAGCTATAGATATATTCAGTACAAATCTTCCGAGAGTCTTCTTAACAATGTCTTGTAGATACTGCTTGAATTGTGTTATGTTCATAGGTTTACCATTCACGTATATAGTGTATATTTTGTAGTTGATGTTGCTATCTATAGGAATCTCTATTAGTGTAGAATCAAAATCTGGTATTACTCCATCTATCGTCATGTTTATGAATATTGGTTTTGGTTCTAATTTGTTAGGAGGTATAATCGAGACAAGCTCAGTTTTCCTAGGTTCTAAGTCTATTGTTTTTGGTATTATCGTTATGTCTATACCATTGCTAAGCTCTATCTCTCCAGTGCTTCTATTGGATATATAAATAGCATATCTACCTCCAGCAATTCGTACTGGTATCACGAAATCGTATGTAGTCCATTTTCTATCCCTCAACTTTTCTATAAGTTCTGATGTCGCGATTTCAGCTATTGCTATCTTTATAGGTTCTGTATAGTGCTTCATTATCACATAGAGTTTAGCACCTAGCTTCTCAATATCTTCAATACTTACAAGGCGTGTTATGTTTATCCTTATACTATCTCCCGGTCTTACGATGTTCGATGTTAGGATCTCTATATGGAATGGTTGTTGCTGTCCATAAACCCTTGAGTCTATACTCGATATCTGTGGAATTGAGATAGCCATATGTAGAATCATTATTGTTAAGGTGAAGGATAGCAATAGTAATTCTACGTATTCTGACCTCATATAGATTTCCCCTGATCTCCGCATCATTTTCTCATCTAGTAAAGCTAGACGCAAATATAGGCTGTGCCTTAAGCTATTTAGAGCTCTATATGAGGTGTCGATATGAGACAAGAACATGATTTAGTAAGAGCCCTATATCCTGGAAGATTTCAACCTGTTCATTGGGGTCATGTGAATGTTATTAAGTGGGCTCTTAATCACGTAGACGAAGTTATTGTTATGATAGGTACAGCACAGGAAAGTCATACACTATCTAATCCATTTACAGCTGGTGAAAGAATTCTCATGATACGTGCAGCTCTTCGTGATGCTAATATAGATCTCTCTAGAGTATTGATAGTGCCTGTACCTGATATTCTTATGAATGCGGTATGGCCTTACTACGTCATGATGTATGTACCGCCATTTGAATATGTTGTTGCTAGAAATCCCCTTGTAATAAGACTGTTTAAAGAGATAGGCTTTAAGGTACTCATACCACCAGCTTTTGAAAGAGAGAAATATAGCTCTACTCTGATAAGGAGAATGATGATTGAAGGAAATGAGAAATGGAAAGATCTTGTTCCTCCATCTGTTGTAAAAATCATTGAGAGTATTAGAGGTGTAGAGAGGTTAAGAGAGATTATGGAGCGTGATTGATATGGTATTGACTATAGATGGTAGTATGGGTGAAGGAGGAGGTCAAATACTAAGAACTTCACTTGGTTTATCAGGAATTCTAGGAATTCCAGTAAAGATCATCAATATTAGAGCAAAAAGAAGAAATCCTGGTTTACAACGTCAACATCTAACAGCGGTTAATGCCGTAGCAATGTTGACCAATGCTAAAGTTGATGGTGCTTATGTAGGCTCTACAACTCTATATTTTGAACCTAG
>CAZUDD010000091.1:2119-6070 GCA_964619665.1 uncultured Desulfurococcaceae archaeon
ACCTAGAACATTACGGGGTGGTAAATTCGAATTCAATATCGGTACTGCAGGTAGTACAACACTTGTCCTACAAGCAATACTACCACTACTACCATTCCTTCCAAGTTCTACAGAGATAACTATTCGAGGTGGAACAGATGTTCCTTGGAGTCCTCCTATAGACTACGTAAGGTATGTTTTTGTACCAATACTAAGAATGTTTGGTCTAGACCTAGAGGTTGAGTTAATACGTCGAGGTCATTATCCTCGAGGTGGTGGAGTTATCAAGATAAGAATTCTCGATCCTCCTCATAGACTAAAAAGTGTTGAGTTTATGGATCGTGGAAACCTTGTCAAGATATATGGTAGATCACACTGTGTTAAATTACCAAGACATGTAGCTGAACGTCAGGCAAAATCAGCTAGAGAATTATTGGAGGAATACCTTCGCAGTAAAGGTATTTCAGTAGATGTAGAGATAGAGACGGAATGGTATGAACCGTCAAAAGATCCTCATCTAGGTCCTGGAAGTGGTATTACGCTATGTGCTAATTTCCAGCATAGCGTTATAGGTGCTGATGCACTAGGAGAACGTGGTAAACCAGCTGAGAAAGTTGGTGAAGAAGCTGCGAAAAAGCTTATTGAAGAACTTGAGAGTGGGGCCGCAATAGATAGACATGCAGGTGATATGGTAGTAGCTCTAGCTGCACTAGCTCAAGGTACATCGAGATTCTACGTATCTCAGATGACTCTACATACAAAAACAGTTATAGACCTTGTCAAGATATTTCTTGGAGAACAGGTTAGAATTGCTCTTTCTAGTGATGAGATAGGCAAGAGTTTTACTATGGAGATTAGGGGTATAGGCTTAGAGAAATAACCTACTTAATCCTCTTTCTATTCCACTTCTTGTTTTGCCACTTATATCTGCGCATTCTCTTGGATCTTCCAAATCCGCAGGCAGCACAATATCCTTTAGCTACATTGAACGCTACTCTACCACAGCGACGACATTTTATGTGCGTGACTTTTTTACTCATTTTACCAAATGAAGGTGTACCCTTCATATTCTCAAACCCCAAACTCTATCCATTATTTTGTTCTACTGTATGGGGGATACTATGACTACGTTTTCACCTCTTATCAGTACAGTACCTAGTTTTCTCCAAGAACCGTTTTCAAGCTCTTCTTCAGCATCATCTAACACAATGTTTAGATGTAGATCAAAACTCTTAAGCTTACCTCTTAGAGCTTTACCTCCTCTAAGCTTTACTAGCACTAAATGGCCTAGGGATTCAGCTAATATTTTATGTGCTGTATCCATAGGCATACTTTGACTGCTCAAGCTCTATATCACCTATAGTCATTGTTTAAATGACTAGACCTAATATACTGACGAGCTCATACTATGTCCACAGCTTCGTTTTAAATTGCATGTACTAGGTTAAAAAGGTTTGTTTATGAATGATGATGGTCTGTATAGGCCATTAAACCTATAAACCAGGATATGTATGTATTGAGTCTATGGGGCCGTAAGATAGCGGGGTAGGGCAGCCTGGTAGCCCGCGGGGCTCATAACCCCGAGGTCGGTGGTTCAAATCCACCCCCCGCTACCAACCAGCGGCCCCACCAATTATTCTGAGAAGCACTATCACACTGCCTCTCTATCCCTCTCTCAATACTTAATATCCTTCTCTTGATAGCGCAATGATCAATATAGACTATGCTTATCCTAACATATACAAAAATTTAAATCTTGTTGTTGTAGACATATGTGGCCCCGCTACCTCACATCCCTCTGAGACCCCAGTTAAGGGGGATGAATATGAAGAGGGATCGGTTATGCGGGGCACACCAAGAATTATTTCTTGCTAACTGCTTTCTTTACATATTCGAGGAATTCATCTATACTCATCTGATCTCTTGGTCTAGGCAGTTCTACAATAAATACTTTGCCATCAGATATCCTAAGTAGTCTCAATACCTCCTTATCTCTGTATCTATATACATCTAGTTGTCTAAATCCCATCTTTTCAATTGCATCTCTATACTTAGTGAATTTAGAGCGTGCCATAGAGATACCCGGAGAATGCGTCATTATAAGTGGTTTATAATGATTGTAGATAGAAGGGCCGCGGCCGGGATTTGAACCCGGGACCTCGGGATCTCTGCACAGAGAGTTCCACAGTCCCGCGCTCTACCGGGCTGAGCTACCGCGGCCACCACACCGTCAGTACCTATCTTCGTGGGTCTTATAAAGTTATTGAGTGATGAATCACTTTTGAATGAATGGAAAGTCTGTGATCCTAGCTTCAAATGTTTTACCTCGAATCTCAATTAAAACTCTTAAACCAGGCAATGCATACCTAACATTGATGTATCCTTGAGCAATAGCTCTATCAAGTATGGGTGAGTATGTTCCACTTGTTACATACCCTATCTCTACATCTTCAATGAGTATCCTATAGCCTTTACGTGGTATAAATCGAATACCTTTCTTTACTCTTAGACCATACCTCACCATCTCTACACCTTCACGAAGTTTTCTACGTATTGCTTCTTCACCAACATATCCTCGTTTCTTTTCATCGAAAACCCAGTATCTAGCTTCTATAGGTGTTATATCCTCGTGTATCTCGTTATCGTACAGACAGTAACCCATTTCAATTCTGAGAGAATCTCTAGCTATCAATCCAGCAGGTATAACATTGAATTCTGTGACTAGATATCTAAACAGCTTTCTTATGGTGTCGACATCACCAATAACTTCAAAACCATCTTCACCTGTCCAACCACTCCTGCTGATAATGAATACTCTACCTATCTCGGGAAATTCCATGTCCTTCAAGAATTGAAGTGGTTTTAAGTTCTCTAAAGGTTTCTGTGCTATCCTAGTCATAACCTCGAGTGCTCGGGGACCTTGAACTGCTATCATAGCCAATTTTTCAGTAACATCATGAACTTTAACATCATTCAACTTTAGCTTGTCTATCCATTGAACAAGCCAAGTATATATCTTGCTCCTATTAACTGCATTACAAACTATAAGCCATTCATCTATGCTAATCCTGTACAGCATAACATCATCTTTAAAACCGCCTTTCTCGTTAAGAAATGCTGTTGGGCCAAACATCGAGAAATCTCGTGATTTCTCAAGATCTTTGGCTATGAGATAGTTAAGCAATTTATGCGAGTCTTTACCAACAACATGTATTCTCCCCATATGGCTTATATCGAATACAGTTACGCTTTTTCTTGTCTCAATATGTTCTCTGATTGGATCTCCATAATCGAGAGCCGTCTTTACACCAGCAAACTCGCCTATAGTAGCGTTCAATTCTTTCTGAATATCTATCAAAGGACTCTCCTTCACAAGGTTACACCCGTACAGAGTTGTCATGGCTAGCCTTAGTATTAATTCTTAATAAAGTAGATACTCAGCGATATTATTATTGGTGGTTTTGTGCCTCACCATTGGATATACAATAGTGACCCTGAAGTAGTACTGAGAATGCTGAAAGAGATAGGGATAGAGAGTATCGATGAGTTATTCAGGGATATTCCTGAAAATCTAAAACTCAAGAGAGATTTGAACGTTGGGTTTGGAAAACAATTGAGTGAATGTGAACTCTATAGATTACTTAGAGATAAATACGCCAAAAGAATTTCACCAACCGTAACTCCTCCATTTGCTGGAATAGAAATGTGTTATCACTATGTACCCGCTATCGTCAAAGAGTTCATGTTACGAGGAGAATTTTATACTGCGTATACACCATATCAACCAGAAATTAATCAAGGAATTCTTCAAGCTCTATTCGAATATCAGAGCCTCATGGCCGAACTATATGGTATCGATGTAGTAAACGCATCAATGTATGATGGTTCTACTGCTCTAGCCGAAGCTGTAAGGCTTGCTTTGAGGGTTAGAAAAGGTAGAAAAAGAGTTTTGGTATCGAAAGGAGTATCACC
>CAZUDD010000092.1:0-6013 GCA_964619665.1 uncultured Desulfurococcaceae archaeon
AGTCTATAGACATCATGAACACATACTTCTATCGATTTCACTCTATCTCTATGTATAGACATCGATATATAGAGAGCAATTCCCCAGCTAAGTTCTGTTGAATAGCTCTCTATACTTCCATTTCTATAGACATAGCATCTATGCAAAGACTACACCTGGGGAACTATTAAGAGAGCTGTTTCAGTACTCAACAATGCAATTATGTTAAATTTCTTAGAGTTCTTTCTAATTGTGTTTTTCGGTGTAAGTAAATCGAGAAACTCTTTATCTATCATCATGAGCGAACATAGTTTTGAGAACTCATACAGTTCTTTGATATCTTCATGAGGATCAGGATACAGATTGTGTATTCCGTACATATCTCTACATACACTAAGAAGTAAACTCATTTCCGCTTCAAAAGCTTTGATATTGAATTTATGACGTCTAGCTATTCCTTTAGATGTTAGAAACAGGATATTCATTTCCTCATGTTTTCTCTGCATAATCTCTTTCGCCATATTTATCATATTCATCATTCTATTCAGTTCAAGTGGTGTTCCTATACATACAAGATTTTTATCCAGTAGAGTATCAGGTTTAACTATAGATGGATATAGGAGTAACGGTATTGGTGAATCGGTAATTATTTTCCTAGTTATCTTATCAATTCTAGAGATGTCCTCTATATCAACAG
The DNA here is from genome assembly GCA_964619665.1 of uncultured Desulfurococcaceae archaeon. Classification (GTDB taxonomy): domain Archaea; phylum Thermoproteota; class Thermoprotei_A; order Sulfolobales; family Ignisphaeraceae; genus CAZUDD01. The sequence continues at coordinate 677 of CAZUDD010000092.1, forward strand.
TTCTAGGTAATACAAGTAGATCAATATTGTTCTTCTCGATATATTTCCATAGTTCCGATAAGCTATTATGAGTTGACTTCTTGATCACGAGTATATTTCTTCTTAGGAGTTCCATTTCGGCTATCTTTTCCAGATCTTTAATTAGTTCTTGAAGTGTATCCATGTATAGCTTTGTGTATAGACTTCGTGATCTAATTCTAGGTATAACCGTGACTAAGTGGTATACCGCTGAGGGCAGTATCTTTGCTGTGTATTCAGATGCATGAACGAGACCTTCTTCATCTCTTAGGTATAGCGCTATATTCGTGAAGGTTTCTTGTCTTAGCATTGCTGAGACTTTCCCTAGATATTTGTATTCAAAGGTGTATTTTATAGTTGTTTTATGTAGGTAGAACTTGCTAGAGATGGAGTAGAGCATACCTTAGTACAAGGTATATAGACGATAATAGTATTGATACGGATGTTATACTCATACCGTATTTCAGGAAATACTTAAACGATATGTGGTATCCATGCTTATCAGCTATACCAGCTACAACAATGTTCGCACTAGCTCCAACAAGTGTTCCATTACCACCTAGACAACCTCCAAGACTTAATGCCCAGTAGAGTGGTACTACATCAACATTGAGTATTTGTCCTAGCTTTGCAATCACTGGAACCATAGACATAACGTACGGTATATTATCTACAAAAGCTGATACTATAGCTGAAAGCCATACTATGACCATGAGAAGCACTATGTATCCATGGCCAATTGATGCAATACCTCTAGCTAGGAAATCTATAAAACCAAGTTCTTCAACGCCTTTTACCACTATAAACATAGCTATGAAGAATACAAGTGTAGACCAATCTACATCAGCTAAAACCTCTTCTAAACTTATTGATTTTCTCACCATTATCAATAGTATTCCAGCACCAATAAGAGCTGGTACTGCTGGTGGATAATGAAAATAGTCTTCTAAGAAGAACATTGTGATAACTATAGCCAGCACTACTGAGACCTTCCTAAATAGGCTATGCTCTACCTTAGGAACCTCTATGATAGTACCGCTTACCCTATGATACTCCACAATCTTATGGAAATACTTAAACCATCTTGCAAACATTTTCCGTATTATAATCAACGATACGAGGAATACTACTATGACTATGGGTGTTAAATTCCTTATAAACGCCATAAACCCTAGCTTAGCATATGATCCTATTATGATGTTAGGCGGATCTCCAATTAGTGTTGCTGTTCCACCAATATTCGATGCAAATACTACTGCTAATAGCGCTGGTCTAGGATCTAGTTTTAGCCTTCGAAAAATCTCTATAGTTATTGGTGTTATCAATAGAACTGTTGTAACATTGTCTATAAATGCTGAGACAAAAGCTGTGAAAGCAGTTATTACAGCTATTAACTTGAAAGGTGAATAGATGTATCTTCGCAATATATTTGAAGCCATGTATTCAAAGATACCTGTTTTGCTTAGAACACTCACGATAATCATCATCGACATCAAAAGTAGTATCGTGTCTAAGTCTATACCTCTCAATAGATCACCATAATCAGCGTACCCAAAGAGAATGTTCAGGATGAATACTATCGCTACACCAAGCAGTGCTATCACAGTTCTATGTGCTACTTCAAGTGTTAGCAGTGTATAGATTGCTACGAGTACCCCTAGTCCTATGAAAGCACCATAATCCACAACTATATTTGATGAAATAAGACCCGTAGTTTTACACCCTAGTAAGGTCGTTTCTACAAATGTACTAGCTTTAAAAATACTAATCTAAAACATGTATATACCAAGAATTCATAGGCATACCACCTATTTTTTATCCACCTCATGCCTAGAGATAGTTTAGTAGAGAAGAGGAGGTTGCGATCTTGAAGAGTGATAGATGTCCAACAGGAATACCAGAACTAGATGAATCACTAGAAGGAGGATTCCCTAGAGGCAGCCTCATACTAGTTGCTGGTAATCCAGGCGCAGGTAAGACAACTCTTGGTGCTACCTTTCTATACAATGGCGCTATGAAATTCGAAGAACCTGGAGTATACCTTAGTTTTGTAGAAGACAAGAAATCATTCTATAACAATATGAGAAAACTAGGAATGGATTTTGAGAAACTTGAAGAAAAGAAATTGTTTAAGTTTATTGGTGTTCCCTATACTGGCGATCCTTTATCTATGCAGAGAGTCATAGAAAAGCTTTTGAGTGTTATCAAAGAAATGAATGCTAAAAGAGTGGTCGTAGATAGTATAACAGCGCTTGTACATACAACACCATCGCATTCTCAAGTAAGATCTCTTCTCCATAATGTATTTGTCTATGGTATTAGAAGTATGGGTGATGTCACAACAATGCTTATAGCTGATCTACCATTCAATGCTGAGACAATAGGTTTAGGTGTTGAGGAATTCCTTGTTGATGGCGTAATGGTACTCAAAACGCGTAGATTCATGGGTATAGTCATTAGATGGATTGAGATTTGGAAAATGAGAAATACTCGTTTGGGTTGGACTCATATACCATTCACTATTGATGTTGGAGGAATCAAACCATTATTGCCTGGATACACTCCACTATTGAGACTACCTTTAGAAGCAAATATCTCATTGAGAACAGGTATATCTTCACTAGATAAAGTAATTGCTTGTATAAGACCAGGTAGTGTCATAGGTATTCTAGGAAGACCTGATAGCGGTCTTCACTACGTAACTACTCTCATAACATTGGCTTTAGCGAAAGAGTATGGAGATGCACTATACATAACCTTTGGTGAACCCATAGACTTTGTTCTTGAGAGAATAGAGCTTATTGCGAAAAGATTCCCTGAACTATATCAAAGTAAATCACGTGTTAAGGCTATAGCAATGTTACCTCTTGTACACGATCTAATGCAATCACTTGGAGAAGTATTCAAAGAGTTTGGTGAAAGACAAACAGGTATAATCACGCTCGACAATTATTCACTCATAGAAACAATAGAGTCTCAAGAACTACATGCTACCCTATGGAGTATACTATCCATGATATCTAGAAGACTTGGAGCAATACTGATAATAGGTGCAATATCCTTCAACGATACAGAGTATCCAAGACTTATCTCAGTAGCCGATATACTGTTGAAAGTTAAAAGAGGAGAAAAACCGAATAAACTTTATGTAGAGCTTGTCAAGCATAGATATAGTGTTCCTTCAGAACATATAGGTGTGTTAGAGCTATGAATACCAAGTCTACACCTCTATGGAGAGTAGTTCTCGATAAATTAAGAAATAGTAATAGGCTCTTCACAGTAAAACCATTTGAACTATATGCTGTTCAAGTTAAGGGAATTGATCTTGAAAAACTCTTTGAACAAGATCCTATAGGCTTCTACAAACTAGTTAAAGAGTATTTCAGAGGAGATGAAGAAGCAACATACTTCTTCTTAGATTATATAATTACACAACTACTTCCTGGTGAATATGAGCTAAGTAATAGACTCATATCAGCTATGAGTGTAGGTGATGAGATAACTGCAAGGAGAATTCTAGAGTATGTTAGAACCAAGGTATTGAGTAGTCATGGTGCTAAGTAGTGTAGCACTCATAGAAAAATTCATAGAATATCTTAGAAAATGTTTTTCTAGAGAATTCATAGTTCATATCACACAAAAGTATTGTATAGGATTAGCTTTGAGAAAGTCAAAACCAAAACATCAGTATGCCGTTCTCTTAATAGATAGAAATAATTTAGACACTATTCAGGATATGCGGAAGAATTTGAAGGTGAAATTCATAGGTTTATTGATTGGGTTACTAGACAATAACTCATTTACACCTCTACCACCACTCTTTGAATTATGTATTAGGAATGGTTATGAGTGTGGTTGTTGTGTTCTCGTAAGTGAACAAGGTGTAAAAGCATTTCTTTATGGAAACGATATATTGATAGCCTCAGTTGTTGGAATTTCTAAGCCTGTATACAAGAATGATTTTGTAGCTGTTGTAGATTCTACAGATAACAGTGTTATTGGTATTGGCAGATTAGTGGTTGATGATAGCGAAATCGAGGATAAGAAGTTAAGAGGTAAAATGCTTGATGTAGCTGTAGAATGGATCTACGATCTGGGTATAGCTATAAGAAACGAAGACTTTTTCTATATAGACTATGTAGAAACACTACATTGCCTAGATATAGTTTAGGTTGAAATCCGTTAGATAATACCTAATTACCGTTACACAGCTATCACTAAAATATAGGTCTAGACTTAGAGCACTACAAAATCATTGCAAGGCACAACGATGAAGCAGCGAACCCAGCTTCAACACCTAGGGATAGAGTCGTAGCTGTTGTTAGAAGGTGTGTCGAAAACTTTGTTAAAGGCGTTGATGTTCCGAAGATCGTCGTTGTCGGGATAGCGTCTGCTGGTGTTGGGAGGGGGTACCGGAGAGAAGTGTTTGTAGAAGCTGTTGAACCTCTTGGGATCCCTAGTGATAGGATAGAGGTGTTCGAAGACTATGTAGCTGCTCATACAGAATGCTTCCTTTTCGAGGAATAATGTACATAGCCGGCACCGGGAGCTTCCTCTATGCAACAGATGGTGAGAAGGCTGTGAAGGTTGGTGGATGGGGCCATCCCCTGGACGATACCGGCAGTGCTTACCGGATTAGTGGAGACGGTATTGCCTATGCTCTCCGCTACTATGATGGTAGGGAAGAGGAATGCCATGAGCTCTTCGAAGCAATGATGGAGTTCTTCAAGCTGGAGACGCCTGAGCTCATAATACCGAAGATGTACGGTTCTAACCCGAAGCATATCATAGCTTCGTTTGCACCTATAGTAGTTGATCTCGCGAGAAAAGGTTCTGCATGTACAATCAGGATCATAGAGTTCGCTGTGGAAGAGATAGTGAAAACCATAGTAACAGCCATGAGAAGACTGAACAGGTTCGATATAGATGTAGCTATAGTCAGTAGTCTCTACACAAGTGCTAAAGATGTTATAGTGCCGAGACTCGTAGAAAAAACTAAAGACACGTGGATTCCATGGAAAGATAGTTGAGCAGAGAATTGATACTACTTGCGCTGCGACGCTCGTAGCTCTGAAGAGGAGGGATATCCTGACTAAGGAGCTCATCGAGAAGATAGCTTCGTCATGCCGTATAACCTAGCCAACGCTAAATAACCTCAATTCTTATCAATAGCCTTAGGCACACTAAGGTTTATAGATTCAGAACAGGCTTCTTCACATCGAACTTTGCAATACAACGAGGAGATGTTTTGATTAAGTTCGAAGACTTCGACACCCATATCTATACAGTTCTTGAAGCTTTTACAGCACTGTTGAGGAC
>CAZUDD010000093.1:0-5999 GCA_964619665.1 uncultured Desulfurococcaceae archaeon
CTCTAGGTCTTAGACTTATTAAGAACATGCGTATTAATAATCTGAAAAAGCGTGGTAGTTCATGGATTATCAACGACTATGTAGAAGCTAAGAAGCTCATATCCTCAATACCACTTAGAGAAGTTATCGAGTTAATAGATGCACCAGAATACATAGTGAAACTACGTAGATATCTAGATTATAACAGAGTTATTGTTGTTGGTGTAGCACTTAAGAAACGTTCAGCCGGTATTCACTGGGTGTATGTGCCAGATAAAAGCATAGTATTCCATAGATATGCATGGATTTCAAGTTATAGTCCATTCAATGCACCTCAAAACATGTCTTCACTAATTGTTGAAATAACCATGAAACCAAATGATGTTGTTGAACCCGAGACCATCAAGACTAGAGTTATCCATGATTTGAAGAGACTCGGTATAATCAGTGAAAACGAAAATGAAATCCTATTTACGAAACTATGGATTAATGAATATGGATACCCTGTGTATATACGAGGTCATGATAGAGCACGTAATGAGATCATAGAGTATTTGAGATCTCTAGGTATTGAATGCATCGGTAGATGGGGTCAATGGCATTATTGGAATATGGATAGAATTCTAGTTGAAGTTAAGAGATTTATAGAAAACGATTTTCAGAGACCTTCTTAAGCAGATCTATAGTGTTTTATAGGGTATTCACGGTAACGATAAAACTATGGAGTTATCCTAAGAGATCCTCGGTAGTCAGGTGTACTAGTTGATAAGAGTGTTGATTTCGAAGAGATTATCGAGACTATGTAGAGATCTTGAAAATCTATGTAAATCACTAAACATCGATACTTCGTGTATAGCTATAGAAGATCTGCAAGAAGATATAGAGTTGAGTGAGTTGAACAGGGATAGAGATCATGTATTGATGGTTATTGGAACAGATAGAGATGTTCTTGTAGCTTTACAAAAGATAAAAACTGATTCTCCACCCATAGCTGCTATTGCTCCTCCTGGATACTCTGGATATCTCGCATCTATATCGTGGGAAGATCTAGATGAAGCTCTTAAGAAGATTAAATTGAGTGATTATCATATCCGCTTAATTCCAAGAATTGAAGCATGTATAGATTGTGAAGATTTTGATGAAGATCACAGGAAAAAGGTTTTTGCAATCAATGAAATTGCTATATTTCCACAAAGAAGTGCTGTAGTACTTGAATACACACTTAGCATTGATGGTGAGATCTTCTGGAGAGATACTGCTGATGGAATTATTGTGTCTACACCACTAGGATCAACAGCATATGCACTTTCTGCTGGTGGACCTATAGTTCTTCTCAATGCTGAGGTATTCGTGATAGTACCAGTAAATAGCGTTGAACCTCGTAGAAAACCTATTGTAGTTTCACAGAATAGCATTATCGATATAGCTGATATAGCATCACGTTATCCAGTAGAAGTTATTGCTGATGGCGTTACAAGGATACGTGTTGATGAGAAGGTGAAACTTCGTAGAAATGGTGTTGTATCCTTCATAGAGATAGGCCGTAGCCATTCATTGTTAGCAAAGAAAAAACTTGGAGTAGTTGAGGAGCTTCAAAGTCTTCCACCAAGTGCAAAATTTGTGTTTAAGATGCTAGAACTTGAAGGAGGTATGACTATAAAGGAATTAGCATCAAAAACACTATTACCTGAGAGAACTGTTAGATATGCACTATCGTTGTTGATAGATAGAGGTTTAGTTGAGAGAGTTAGGGATCCTAGAGATCCTCGAAGAATTATATTTAGAGTGAAAAGACCTTGACAACGATATCGAGATTAACAATAGTGATATTCATACTCATGCTCTTAACAACGGCATATAGTACAGGCTATATGGAGAGAACTGCTGATAGAGTCAAGTCTATAGCGCTGCGAAGTCTCGATATAGATGGTTTAAAGAAGTACTTAACTAATGTCTACATACCATCGATGAAAGCAGTAAGAGCTTCAAAAACTGCAGAACCATATAATCACAGAGTCTATCTCAACGATAATATTCTAGCAGTTATAGCATTGAAAGCTCTTAACCTAAGTATTGGTTATGAAATCGAGAAGTCAATTAATAAAATCCTAAATACTTCTCTCGAAGACTTTTCATACATTGTTTTAGGTAGATCCGTTAAAGATGTTGTCTACTGTAGAAAAGAAAGGTATGTTTATAGTATAAATGTTGAAGCTATTGGTAGAGTCGAAGTATATGAAAAGTATCTGTCTAAGGACTGTATAGTTCTTGAATGGTCAAGGTATTCTGAAAGACTGTTTTATAAGGCATTGAATAGTGTTTTACTAGGTGATATTGATAGAGCTATATCGATATTTGAGTACGCTATGAATCTATGGGATGGATATGGATTCAGAGATAGAGTCTATGAAGAGAAAGGGCTTTATAGTCTTAAGAGCATTGCCTTAGCTCTATACATATATCGATTGTTTAACTATATAGGTATTAAAGGCATTGATAGATACTGGAACAGAATACTCAATATGATCTCTATAGTTTCAAAGACTCAGAACCTCGATGGCGGTTTTCCTAGTGTCTACAAGATTGTAAATGGTGTTGTTAAGCCAGTAAACAGCAGTGATACTGAAACCACATGCCTAGTAATAATATCGTTGATTTCAGATAAACCTATTGAAGTAGCACAGAAAGTTCATCAGAGTCTAGTATCTGTGAGTCAAGGTCTTGAGTTTTTAGCTACTGTATCTACATCATTGATTGCTATACCCATAACGTTTGCTATACTAATTCGTAGAGTAGGTATAGAGGGTTTGAAAAAGTCCTTCAAGACACTTTGTCAATACATAAAAACAGTTATTAAGAGAATGCAGTGTAGATTCAAGAAGTGACTATTTCGTTTTTGCATATATTCTTCGACCTGGTATACAGAATGCTCTTCCTATGACATGTTGTAGTGGTGATGCTTTATCTAGATTCCATCCAATACCTGTAACAAGATCCTGTTTTCCATAGTAATCAACAACATCTAGGATATAGAGTCTTACCTCAGCTACATCAATGTATTGTCTGACTTTAGCTTCAATCCATCCTATAGCATCACTAAGTCTAGGAACCCCAACCTTATTAGAAGGTTCAAGTCTCAGATTGAACTCCTTAACTTTATCAATATCTCTGCCAGAGACAGTACCTAGTCTATAGACTATATCTACCATGTCTTGTGATGGAATGTTTATCACTACTTCTTTACAGTATTCAATGCATTGAAAGGTATATGAAGATCTATCTAGTACTATAGCAATCGTAGGTTCATCTTCTGCAACGGGTGTTGACCATGCAATAGGTGTAGCATTTATTTTTCCATCAGGACACTTCGTAGTCACGATAATAACAGGTCTCGGATGTAGTAAGTAGTAGAATGATTTGGGTCTAGACACAGACATAGTAATCCCTAAACTCAATACAATGAAATCTGTTTATAGCCTTTAACGGATTTTCTACTCTAGTATTTACGTCAATAGTCTTGAAAATCGTTAAGAATATGCTTAAAAATAAACTTTTGTTTTTCACTCTTCAAAAATTCTTCGGGTGGAGTTTATGAGATCAATTGCTGAGAAGGTAATTAAGTCTGCTATTGAAGAGGGTAGAAAGAAACTTCTTGAGCATGAGGCCTACCAAATACTTGAAGCATATGGTCTACCAATACCTAAGTATGGTCTTGCTAAAAGTGAAAAAGAAGCTGTCAAGATTGCTGAAGATATTGGCTATCCTGTTGTACTTAAGATAGTTAGTCCAGACATTGTACACAAAAGCGATGTTGGAGGTGTTATTCTAAACTTGAACTCTAAAGGTGATGTGAAGAAAGCCTACAACACCATTATAGAGAATGTGAAGAGACATGCACCAAATGCTAGAATAGCTGGTATACTAGTTCAGGAAATGGTTCCTCAAAGTCTTGAAGTTATTGTTGGTGCTACTAGAGATCCAATCTTTGGACCTGTAATCATGTTTGGTCTTGGTGGTATCTTTGTTGAAGTGCTAAGAGATGTTAGTTTTAGAGTTGCACCATTAACACCAGTAGATGTTGATGAGATGCTACGAGAAATCAAGGGATACAGAATTCTTGAAGGGTATAGAGGTATGCCTCCAAGAGATATAGATATTGTCAAAGACATAATCTTGAAGACCTCCAAGATAATGTTGGAGAATCCTGAAATTAAAGACATAGACTTAAACCCGATAATGCTGTTTGAGAAAGGTAAAGGTGCTAAGATAGCCGATGTAAGGATATTCCTAGTCTAAGGTGCATGGTATGGGCTTAGAAAAACTATTCTATCCATCATCAATAGCTATCGTTGGTGCTTCTAGACAACCAGGTAAAATAGGCTATATAATCTTAAAGAACCTGATTGAGTATGGCTTCAAAGGCAAGATATATCCCGTTAATCCAAATGCAACTGAAATTCTAGGTCTCAAATGCTATCCAAGAGTATCAGCTATACCAGAACCTGTTGATGTAGTTGTAGTATCCGTACCAGCACCAAAAGTACCTGATGTAATTGAAGATGCAGGTAAGGCGGGTGCAAAATTTGCTGTAATCATAGCTTCAGGATTTAAAGAAGTTGGTAATGTTGAGCTCGAGGAGAGAGTTGTTGAGATAGCTCATAAATACGGTATGAGGATTCTGGGTCCAAATATATTCGGTTATGTGTACACACCTTCAAAGATAAACGCTACCTTCGGTCCAAGAGATGTTATCCCAGGTAATGTAGCATTCGTATCACAGAGTGGAGCTCTCGGTATTGCCCTTATGGGCACGACCATTCTTGAAGGTATAGGTGTTTCCGCTATCATTAGCATAGGAAACAAATCTGATCTCGACGATGCTGACTTCCTAGAGTTCTTTGAATCTGATCCCAATACGGGAGTTGTTCTGATATACATGGAGGGTGTTAAGGATGGCAAACGCTTTGTAGAAGCCGCTGCTAAGACAACACTGAAAAAACCAGTCATAGTCATTAAGTCAGGTAGAACTGAAGTTGGTGCTAGAGCAGCTGCAAGTCATACAGGTGCACTTGCTGGTGATATAGCAGTCTATGAGAGCGCATTTAAGCAGAGTGGAGTTTTAATGGCGAAATCTGTTGAAGAAGCATTTGATTGGGTAAAAGCTCTTGCATGGAATCCTGTTCCTGAAGGTGAAAACCTAGTAGTAATAACCAATGGTGGAGGTGCCGGTGTACAAGCTAGCGATACCTTTGCTGACGATGGTATAGCACTGAGAACACCACCTAAAGACCTCGTCGAAAATCTCAAGAAATTCCTACCATCATTTGCAGCTTTCGCAAATCCAATAGATTTAACAGGTATGGCAACCCCGGAATGGTACTATAAAGCACTATACGAAGCTCTAAAGAATCCTGATGTACATGCAATAACAGTTCTGTACTGTCGTACACAACTAGCAGATCCCATGGATGTAGCTAAAGCAATACTTAACGCAATTAATGATGCTGGAGTAAAGAAACCACTAACAGTATCCTTAATTGGTGGTGAAGATGTCTATCAAGCAATAAGATTCCTAACACAACATAGAATAGCAACATATCCAACACCAGAAAGAGCTGCTCATGCTATGGCAGCGCTATACCACTATAAATGGAATAGGGAATACGTTGCAAAAAGACTTGAATACCTCAAATCGTAAACCAATTATCTATAAACCTTTTTGTAGAAAATGCTATTATTGCCTAGATATATGTAGAGTTAAAGCCATATACATAGACGTTGATGAGTATCCCTCGATAGACTATACCAAGTGTACAAACTGTCTTGAATGTCTCAAGAAGTGTCCATATGGTGTTATAGTGTTTAGTGATGTATTGAGGATATAGAGTTTGTCAGAGGGTGCTGACTTCATCACTTATCAGTGCGGGCTACTTATTCATCACCTTCCTTATAACTCTCTAGCTATATCCTAGAAAAACTGTAGTTTAAATGGTGTTGCAAGTGAATGAAGAAACAACAGT